>JABFSC010000738.1 GCA_013140885.1 Deltaproteobacteria bacterium
CTTGGGGATTTTGCCACCGAGGCGATGAAATTTTTCCGGCGTCTTGCGGAACTCAATCACCTCTTGCCGTTCGGCTTTGGCCTCCTCGCCCCCCGCCACTTCGGCGAACGTGACCTTCACATCTTTTTCCACGTAGATTTTGGCTTTGCTTTTGCCGATGGCCATGAATCCGCCCCCCATCCCCTGCTGCCCGGCGAAGCGTCGGATGAGGAGGATCCAGAGACCCAGGAAGATCACCGTGGGCACGATCCAAGAGAGAAGGTCGCGCAGGAGCGTGCTCTCGATTTCCCCGGCGAAGCGCACGTTGTGCGTACTCAAGGTGTCCGCCAAGCCCGGTTCCACGCGGACGGTGGTGAACTGCAGAGGCTGATTTTCCTTCGGCTCGCGGAATTTCCCTTGAATGTGATGCTGACTGATACGAATCTCCTCGATCTGTCCAGCCTTCAAGTATGTCTGAAATTCACTATAGGGAATCTGGGTGATCTGAGTCGCCCGCACCCAGGCACTATGCAGGACCATCACCCCCCAGATCGCGAAGAACACGTACCACAGATTGAATTTCGTCGTTTTGTCCATCATGGCTTGCCGTCTTCCTTTCTTGCGACCCCGGCGCGGCTCGGCGCGCGTTGCGGTCGGGTCTGCAAGTATCTATAAGAACGCGAACGCCAGTTGGCAAATCGAGAATCCTACATGTTCATGCGCCAGATCGCGAAGTTGAGAGCGACGGCAAAGGTGGCCCAGAGCAGATACGGCACCAGGAGCGCGGCGGCGAGAGGCGACAGCCGACGAAAGGCGAGGAGCGTGGCCACGATGGCCCCCCAGAGGAGGAGGATTTCGAGCAACGCCAAGCCGGGACGGTGCAGTCCAAAAAAGATGATGGACCACAGCAGGTTGAGCGTCAGTTGGCCGAGGAAGACGAAGAGGGGCAGCCGTGTGGTTGACCACGGGTGCCCGCGCCAGACGACCCACGCCGCGACCGCCATGCTCAGATACAACGCCGACCAGACCGGTCCAAACACCCAGTTTGGCGGCGTCCAGGCGGGTTTGCTCAGGGTCGCGTACCAGCCATCAATCGCCGGGGTGGTCGCGAGCGACCCAAGACCAGCGACGGCAAAGCAGAGCAGCACGAATCCACCAAGGACACATTTCTCATACAAGGATTGCGACATAGGGATCACCTCATTATTGAGCAGTCGGCGGCGAAACCAATCCACATACCATTGGCACATTTTGTCACCGAGAGGGAGAAATTCCCCCTAGCCCCCTTTGGCAAAGGGGGCTGCGCGAAGCGCGGGGAATTTTCCGGCACTCTGTCATTGCGGTGTAGTTCTCTTTAGAACTGCGGCAGTAACACACTGTCAATGATCCAAATGGTGCCGTTCGTTGCTTTCACGGCTTGACAAGTCATGTTCGATTGATTGACGCGAGGCCCCTCGTCATCCACGGAGAGAAAGAGGCTCTGTCCTTGCAGGGTATCGAACTCTCGAACTTTGGTCGTGCGGCGTGGGCCGACCGAGTCGGGTACGACATGATACGTCAACACCGCGGTCAACACTGGGATGTTGGAGACGATCGACTGCAACACCGGTCCAGGAATCTTCCCGAACGCGTCGTTGGTCGGCGCGAACACCGTGAAGGGGCCAGCCCCTTGTAAGGCGCTCACGAGGCCGGCGGATTGGAGCGCGCCGACCAGGGTGCTGAAAGCGGGGGTTGCCACCGCCGCATCCACGATCGTTCCTTGAAATTGGACAGGCGGGGTGCGCAGGCAAGCGCGTGCTTCTGGTGTGAGGCCACGGGCGAACGCGGGAGTCGTGAGGCTTCCCAACGCGAGCCCCGCGAGAACGACAACGATAAACATTTTGCGCAACATACGTTCTCCTTTCTGGTGATGAATTTAGACGACGAACACCTTTTCACGCCACCGAGAAGACCAGTGGCGGCCCACGGCTGTGTCGCCCGTGCGAGACTCGCCGTCCATGACACCGATGGACTCTGTTCATGCCAGACCTCCTTTCGGCGATGATCTCTCGCCGGGTAGGAGGTGACGACATCGACGCGCGCGGAACCGCGAGAGTTCACCACCAGGTAGTCAGCGTAACGATGAAATTATTTTTGTCAATATATTGAGTAGGTTTAGAGTAGAAAATTTTTCAAGGCCAATGCACCCCGCGGTTCAATCGACCCACACGACCTTGGCGCAGTGCCCCAAATCCCCCGCGCTTCGGGTGCCGCCCGTGACAAAGGAGAGGCTCGGTGCGTGACGCCGAGGAGCCACGCCTGTCAGCAATCTTGACGAGGAAATTCGGTAACCGCGGGACGGGCGCTTCCAGGTCCCCTCTCCCGGATGGGAGAGGGGACCTGGGGGAGGGGGATCAAAATGTGAGTACCGATTGTGCTGGTCAAAATTCATTAGAAACGACCATTCACACGGCGACAGCAGTCATGTCTTGTCTTCGCCGCCTTGCTTCGCGCTCACAATTTTCCGAGGACCTGCCGCAATGCTCCGTCGAGATCGGGCTGGCGAAAAGGGTAGTGTGTGTGCTCAAGCTGACGTGGTTGTACCCGCGCGCTCGACAGTAGCAGCTCCTCGGCCATGTCTCCCAGCGCCAGCCGCAGCACGCGCGCCGGCAGTGGCAGTACCGTGGGCCGCTTGAGCACGCGCCCGAGGATGGTCGTGAATTCACGGTTCGTGACTGGTTGCGGCGCGGTGACATTCATGGGGCCGCGCACCGCTTCCGTGATCAGCGCATGGTGAATGGCGCCCAGCACATCGTCGAGTGTCACCCAACTCATGTACTGCTCCCCCGAGCCGATCACACCCCCCAACCCAAGCCGGAAGGGGATCAGCATCTGTCCGAGCGCGCCGCCGCTTGGACTCAGCACGATGCCGATACGCGCCTGGACCACGCGCATCCGCGCTTGTGCCGCCACGGTCGCCGCCTCCCATGCCTGGCATACCTCCGCGAGGAACCCGGGTCCCACCGGACTCTCTTCGGTTAAGACCTCATCAGCCCGATGGCCGTAGTAGCCGATAGCGGAGGCACTGACCAAGACCTTGGGGGGCGAAGCGAGCCGCGCCAACGCTTCACAGAGCGTTGTTGTCCCACTCACCCGGCTGTCCCGAATCCGCGCGCGTTTCTCCGCCGTCCACCGTCCAAAAATGTTCTCGCCCGCCAAATGAATGACTGCATCGAAGCCTTCGAGCCGCGCGAGGTCGGATATCCCATGCCGTGGGTCCCACATGATGTCCTGCGTGTCTGGTCGCGGCTGGCCGCGCACCAGGCGCGCGACCGTGTGTCCACCGGTGGTCAAGAACGCACTGAGCGCGGTCCCAACGAAGCCACTCGCGCCACTGAGCAAAATGTTCATCGGCGCGCCTTGATGCCGGGCATGGGCCGCCAGGTCATCGCACAGCACCCGGTGGCGATAGGTGAACATCCGCTCCAATTTTCGCCGGACGACTGCTCCACCCCCCAGGTGACCGAGCGTCCCCAAAGGCAACGCGTACTCAATATGGTCTTCCAGATAGCACGCGGACGGCCCATCCGGTGCCACGCGGTGGGTATGGACCCAGTGCGCGAACGGTCCTGATACCTGCACGTCGCGAAACTGGCGACCCTCCTCGTAGTCCCGATGCTCCGCCACCCAATACTGGCTGAGTGGCCCGAAGCGCATGCGCAAGACGACGAGCGCTCCGTTTGTCACCCCACCGTTCCGCGCGACGATGGCAACCGGTTCCCAGGGCGGATTGAGTCGCTCAAACGCCCCAGGACGAGTATGCCAGCGAAACACCTCTACGGCTGGCCTCTCAATACGAATCCGACGAACAAAAGTCTCCATGCTGATTCCTTTCGCGTGATCGTCCGGTAACGTGGAGTCACGACGGCGTACTCTCTTGAGAGTACCGCGGAATAAATTTTAGTCAATATATTGAATAGATAATGAATAGGTAGTAATCTATGCAACAAGCACTCCGTCGTTGGGGGTCAGTGGGGATTCGCCGCGCTCTCAATCAGTCCACGGAACATTGGCCCCGTCGTAACCGAGAGTGAGAAATCCCCCCGAACCCCCCTTTTCCAAAGGGGGCCGCGCGAAGCGCGGGGGGATTTGCGGCACTGTGCCAAGGTCGTGTGGTTCGATTTAGATGACCGCGCGAATCACGGTGGGCAATGACACCGCGCTTCGGCGCGGAAAGTGGACCGATATTGACCACGACACAAACTCTTGTACTCGTATGAATATGACAAACACGTCTCCCCCCGCGGCTCAGGTCTGGTCACCAGCAACACGCACCACTTTCTTGCGGCAGATGCGAATCCCTCTTCGCCTAGCTGTGGTCACCAGCGGCGGGTGGCCGCTGGTGATGTCACTGTGGTATCTGTATGAAAACGAGCGTCTCTATTGCGCCACCCAGCGCACGGCCAAGATCGTTGCCCATCTCAGGCGGGACCCGCGCTGTGCTTTTGAAGTAGCTGGGGACCAGCCGCCGTATCGCGGGGTTCGGGGGCGGGGCAAAGCGTCGATTTCCCCAACCGGCGGCGCCGAGGTGCTGACGCGTTTGCTTGAGCGCTACCTGGGCGGGACCTCGTCCGCGCTCGCGAAGCGCCTGCTGGCGCACAGCGCTGATGAGGTCGTCATCGAAATCGAGCCGGTGGCGGTGACGACTTGGGACTATACCGCGCGCATGCGTGGCTCCTTGCTCGATTACCACACCACCCCCTGAGGAGAGGATCATGACCGCACTGTTTGCTTCCCTGTTCACGGGTCTCGCCACTATCCTGGTCGCCGTCACACTCGTCTGGCTCCTGAGCCTCGTGAAGCGGGATGTCAGTATCGTGGATATATTCTGGGGGCTGGGCTTCGTCACCCTCGCGTGGTTTTATCGCACCCTTGGACCCGAGGTGACCGCTCGTCACTGGGTGCTGCTCGTTCTGGTGACGCTCTGGGGCGCCCGGCTCGCGCTCTATCTGTTGTGGCGCAACTGGGGCCACGACGAAGACCCGCGCTATCAAACCATGCGCGCCTATCGGGGCGACACGTTTTGGTGGATGAGTCTGTTCACCATCTTCTTCTTGCAAGGGGTCCTGATCTGGCTCATCGCCATGCCGCTCCTTATTGTTCAGCACAGTGCTGGTCCGCCATTATGGACATGGACGGATGCGCTTGGGCTCCTGTTCTGGAGCATCGGTTTTTTCTTCGAGACCGTCGGCGATTGGCAGCTCGCGCGTTTCAAGGCCGACCCCGCGAATCGGGGGCGCGTGATGAACACTGGACTCTGGGCGTATACCCGGCACCCCAATTACTTTGGCGACGCGATGGTCTGGTGGGGGTATTTCCTCCTCGCGTTGGCGGTGCCGGGCAGTCTGTGGACGATCATGAGCCCCGTGTTGATGACCGTGCTGCTGCTCAAAGTGTCGGGTGTGGCCTTGCTGGAGCAGACCATCACCGAGAGGCGTCCAGACTACCGCGACTATGTCACCCGCACGAACGCCTTTATCCCGTGGTTGCCGCGGAAGCGTTCGTCTTGAGCAGCGCGGCGACTCCTTCTTGAAACGTGGGGTGGCGAAACACTGGTCACCCCGCGTCACCACCAGAGGCACGAGCAGAAGGATGCTCATGGACATGGGTCCTTTCTCAGCGAGCAAAATCCGCGATAACCGCCTCGGCGGCGCGTCGCCCAGAGCGCATGGCGCCGTTAATGGAGGCGGTATCGTAGTGATCGCCACAGACAAAGAGTCCAGGCTGAAGTCGCGCGGGGCGGTCGCTTCCCAGAAAGGAGGGTGAGACCTGCTGGGGCAGGGCATGGGGAATGCGATAGGTGCGCAGATGTCGCCATTGCTCGTGAACGTCTGATTCAAACCATTGCGCCAACTGCGCGCGGACCATGTACTCCAGCACCTCATCGTCGTGGGGAGGATTCCCCACCACGGTCGCGGACAGTAACGCCGCTCCCGGTGGGGCGTAGGATGGGGCCACCGCGCTCACCACGCAAAAGCTATTCACGGGTCCCTGCCCCTCACCATTTAATATCAGGACCGGCTCGGCGATCGGCGCTTGCGGTGCAGTGAAATACAGGCATGTCGTACTCTGGGAAGAAACGGGCAGGAGCGCTCCGCTCAACCGCGCGGCGGTGGCGCTGTCCGTCGCGATCACCACCGCCGGAGCACTCAAGTGCTCGCCCGAGGCTAAGATCACCGTTCCGCTCTTGACCTGCGCGACAGGGGCGCGCGTGCGCAGGGTGCCCGGCGGTAACGCGTTCGCGAGCTGTTGTGGAATCGCGCCCATCCCCTGGGCGGGGAGCACGGTGTCGCCGAGTGACAGCATGCGGAAGACAAACGCCAACAGGTGGCTGGAGGTCCGCAACGTGCTATCGAGAAAGACGCCACTAAAGAAAGGCCGAAAGAAGGGCTCGATCATGGCATGAGAAAAACCCGCGGCCTGGAGCGCCTCCAGGGTGGTCGTTTCCGCACGGTGGAAGAGGTCGTCGAGCGCCCCGGACCGCACCTCGCCCCGAAACCGCGCCACCGCTAGTTTGTCCCGGAGGGTGCCGATGGGAGAGAAGAGGGTGCGGACCGCAGCGAAAGGATGACGCCAGGGGTCCGCGACTCTCTGGAAGCGGCCATCAATGCGCACCAACGCTCCAGCATAAAAACGCTTGAGGTCGAGCGCGGCATAGTCAAGGTTCTGCTGGGCTTCGGGATAGGCGGTCAACAGCACCTGAAACCCACGGTCCAAGAGAAAACCATCAACCACATCCGTCCGCACCCGTCCGCCAACTCCATCCGATGCCTCCAGGATGTGACAGGAGAGTCCATGTTCAGACAGTCGTCGCGCGCAGCAGAGGCCCGCTAGCCCAGCGCCGATAATCAATACGTCAGGAGCAGCCATGTTTTGTCCTCACTTTCTTCTTTCGCGATGAGTGCGATCGCATTGCCAAATGGGTCGCGCGGGGAGACGGACCACGGACCGTCGGATGGCCCGTGACTCAGCCATCCCACATTTTCGTGCTCATGTAGCGCTCGCCAATGTCGGGAAACAACGTCACGACGCGACCACGACGCAGCGCTTGGGCGACTTTCCCCACGCCGTAGACGTACGCGCCCGAGGACTGACCGACGAAAAATCCAAGCCGGGCGAGCCGCGTGCACATCTCATAGGCGTCGTCGATCCGCACGGGAATCCACTCGTCCACGAGATGCTCGGCGAAAATCTCTGGCCTGATATGCTCTGGTCCGAGCGGCTTGAGCCCTTCGATGCCAGGAAACTCCTCCGGCATGACACAGGCGATGCGAATCTTGGGATCATGCGCCTTCAAACGGCGCGCGATCCCAGTAATGGTGCCCCCTGTCCCCACCCCAGCCACGAACCAATCCAGGTGGCCACCTGTCTGCGTCAGTATCTCCTCGGCCGTGGTGTCATAGTGCGCCCGCCAGTTGGCGTTGTTGCTGTACTGGTCGCAAAAGAAATAGCGCCCCGGGTCCGCCTCGGCGCGACGGCGCACCTCACGGAGCGCGTCATCATAGCCAGCCAGCGGATCGGTCAGAATCAAGGTCGCGCCATGCGCTTGAATCCGTTTCTTCCGTTCCGCGCTGGCGTTGTCGGGCACCACGAGTTCCACGCGCCGCCCCAGTAGAGCACCGATCATCGCGTAGGCGATGCCGGCATTTCCAGAGGAAGAGTCGAGAATGGTTTTTTCTGGTGGCAAGTCGCCACTGAGCACCGCCTCGCACAGCATCCGTAAGACGGAGCGGTCCTTGACCGAGCCGCCGGGGTTGAGGAATTCACACTTCACCAAGACATCCACCCGCGGCAGTTCGCGTTGAAATATCGGGACTGGGACAAGAGGAGTATTCCCAATGAGGGCTAAGAGGGGATAACGGTGAATAAGTTCCTTAACCGCGATGGGATGGGGCACGATTCTTCCTTCCTGTGATGGTTGCTGGGAACGGAGCGGTTCGCCTCTCGCATCATCAGCACGGCATGATTATAATTACTATTCAATATCTATGTAATATATCAACAAATTTTTTTTCGTCTTGTTCGGCGGGTTTGAGCGGTGGAAAGATGATTTTGTCACCATCGGCGGCTTTCGCGGCGTAGGCTGGGCGGTGCTATATCAAGACCCGCTGACACACCAACTGTCCAATCATTGGATTGAGTTGCATCATCAGGGGGTGCCCTCGGGTTTTCGGCCGATCCTGGTGATGGATGTCTGGGAGCACGCCTTTTTGTTGGACTACAAACCCGCGGAGCGAGGGAAATACCTCGAAGCGTTTTTCGCGAATATCGACTGGACGGCGGTTCACGCACGCCTCGCGCCCACGGCGACGGACGGAGCAATCGCGCTCCCCGGCGCATAACCCCGACACGTCCCCCTGCGCTGGAGCGGTGGGGTGACGTTCTCTCGTTCCGGTTCCCTACGCCATCGTGTTCAGCAGCGCGGCGTAGCCTTCCCGGAACGTGGGGTAGCGAAACACATACCCCGCCGCTCTCAGATTCCGGTTATTGCACCGCTTGTTACTCGGAGTGGAGCGCGTGCGGGAAGCCGTGGCGGGTGCCCTGCGTGGTGGAGGCAACCCAAGCTGGAGCGCGAGCCAGCGCAAGACTTCGCATTGATCCGCTGGCTCGTCATCCACCCCGATATACAATCGATCTGGCCGCGCCAAGTGCATGATATGCCGCAAGACGCCCGCGCAGTCGTCGCGATGAATGCGGTTCGTATACACGGGGGGGCCATCTGGGCAGACCGCTGTTCCTTGTCGCACGCTATCAATCAGGCGCGTCCGTCCCGGACCGTAAATCCCGGCGAGCCGGACCGCGGTGGCGGGAAGCGTGCTGTTCAAGACGAGCTGTTCGCCGAGCAGGAGTTCTTTGCCAGAGAAATGCTCCGGTTCCGTCGGGGAGGTCTCATCGACCCACTCCCCGGAAGTCTGCCCATACACTCCCGTGCTGGAGGTGAAAATGAACCGCCGCACCGCATGTCCCTGGGCCTCCAGCGCCGCCAGCAAGTGACGGATGCCGTCCACATAGGTGGCGCGGTAGGTGTCGGCTGAGGACCCGCTTGGTGCCGCGGTATAGAAGACCACATCCAGCGCTGGGGGTAAGGCGCGCAAGGTGTCCGTCTGGGTGAGATCAGCGGGAAACGGGTGCAGGCTCGGGGGCAGCGTGTCACAGCGACGCCGCAACCCCCAGACCGTATGCCCCTCTGCCGCTAACCGCACTCCTAACTCCGCGCCTACATCACCACATCCGGCTATGAGTACGCGTGCCATCAATGAACCTCGCTCTCGTATTCTTCGACCGCGGCGGAAATCTCGTTGCGGCGGTTCCACGGCAACGTGAAGGGAGAATCATAAAAGGCAATCTCCGGCTCGCCGACGCGCTTGAGGTGCTGCTGGGTGATCAACGCGTCCAGACGCTGAGTTTGCTCGGTGATCGTGGCATTTCCGGCGAAACCAGAGAACCGCACCACCGCGCGCGTGCTGGGGGGCGTGAGGACAAAGCGAATCCGCGTGTCCGTGGGAATGGGCAGCGTTTCCACCGTATATTGCTTCGGCATGCCAAAGCGTACCACCCACGCCTGGCCGACCTGGGCTTGGGTGACCGGCGTGGTCATGGCGATTTTTTCCGCGGCGGGAGTTTGCGTCACCGGCGTGGTCATCGCCACTTTGTCCGCGCTTTCATTCGCGCCAAAGATGTACCCGGCGAGAATGCGAAATCCGGCATTGATGGCCTCATTGCGCTCGCCTTCCACCGTCACTTCCGCCACCAGTTGCGGGGCATACTGACGGAGTTCCGCCTGCTCGAATTGCTTCAGGACGGTATACGGTGGCAACTCATAGCCCTTGTACGTTCCGACCTCCAGCGTTGTGCTACAGGAGGAAAGTAAGAGTGACATACACAATACTCCGACGAAGTGGTTCATAATGAGGACCGTTGAGCGCGCGCGGCTGCGCGGCATAGCACCTTGAATCCGTTCCTCTGAGATCACGCGAGGTCATAGCGATCAAGGTTCATCACCTTGTTCCAGGCCGCCACAAAGTCACGCACGAACGCCTCCCGCGAGTCGTTGCACGCATAGACTTCCGCGAGGGCTCGGAGTTGGGAGTTCGAACCGAAGACGAGATCAACGACGGAGCCCGTCCACGTGAGATCGCCCGTCGCCCGATCGCGCCCCTCCAACACGCCTTCCGCAGTGGCGGACTTCCGCCACTGCGTGTTCATATCGAGGAGATTCACGAAGAAATCATTGCTCAGGGTTTCGGGTCGCTTGGTGAAAACACCGTGTTGGCGCTGCTCGAAGTTTGCATTCAGGGCGCGCATCCCACCAATCAGAACCGTCATCTCGGGCGCGGTCAGCGTCATCAGGTTCGCCCGATCCACCAGCATCTCAGCCGCCGCTCCCTCGTATCCCTTGCGGAGGTAGTTGCGGAAACCGTCCGCGGTCGGCTCCAGTACGGCGAACGAGTCCACATCGGTCTGCTCCTGCGACGCGTCCATGCGCCCCGGCGAGAAGGGAACCTTCAC
>JABFSC010000631.1 GCA_013140885.1 Deltaproteobacteria bacterium
CCCTTGCATATCCCCAAGCGCCTCGGCGAATTCCTCCATGAACTCGCGCACCACGACGCGACTCGACTTCACGCTGTCCACCAGCCCCACACCTTGGCCAACAAAGTAGGTGACTAACTCACGCGCTTTTTCGTTGCCACGCTCGGCGGCTTTCTGGGCCGCATATAGCGCGGGTTCGCTAATCAACGTTTGCAATGGCATCGGTAGCGCCTTGATGCCATCTGGTCCCTCCCACGCATCCGTCCACGCCGAGCGGAGCTGACGCGTATATTTGCCCGTACGACACTTGGATCGGACGGTGTCCCGCGACCTGGCGGCGATCATCTTCTGCCGAAAGATTTCCGTGGTCTCCGATTCCGTCGTGGCGAGCCAGACCGATCCTGTCCATGCTCCGGCGGCACCCAGCATCATGCACGCGGCCATCTGACGACCGGTCATAATGCCACCCGCCGCCAACACCGGCACCTGCCGAATCGGTTTGATGGCGCGCACGACCTCTGGAATCAACACAAGAGTCGAGACCTCGCCGGTGTGGCCACCGGCCTCGCCACCTTGCGCGACGATGATATCGACTCCCGCCTGCACCTGCCGCACCGCATGTTCCTTGGCCCCGACCAGCGCGGCCACCGGCACGCCGTGCTTATGGCCCATATCCAGCATTGATTGTGGAGGCACGCCAAGCGCGTTCGCGATCAATTTGATGGGATGACGAAAGGCAATCTCCAACAGCCGCAAAGCTCCATCCTGTTGCAGCGACGATTGCGCGTTGGGATTCCCGATTGGCCCGCTCTCAAGGGTGCGCGGTGGTTCCACGTCATGCTTCTTCAGCAGAGTGCGGACAAAATCCTTATGGCTTTGCGGGATCCGTTCGGCCAATGCACCGATCGTCACCCCTTTCTCTTCCTTGATCGACAGGTTCTCTGGAATGAGGACATCCACTCCATAGGGCTTCCCCTCAATATGGTCGTCGATCCACTTCAACTCCATCTCAAGCTGGTCCGGGGAGAAGGCCGTCACACCCAGCACCCCAAAGCCGCCCGCGCGACTCACCGCGGCAATCACGTCACGGCAGTGGCTAAATGCGACCAACGGAAAATCGATCCCCAGCATTTCACAAATAGGCGTTTTCATACGTGTCTCCCCATCAGTGGCTCAAACATCGCGAACCCAGACTCGCTTCTAACCCCATTCCTCGCGGGCTGTCAAACGCCGCTCCGCGTCTGGCACTCATTGGCGAAATAGCGTAAAGCAATGGCGGTATCACTATTTTCTTACGCTCTGTGGGGAAGGAGATGTCACAATATGTATGACCTCGTTATCCGTAATGGAAAAATCGTCGATGGCTCTGGGACCTCGGCATTTTACGGAGATGTTGCAATCACGGGCGGGAGCATCGTCGCGGTCGGTGGCACGCTGGGCATTGGGCGTCGCGAAATCGACGCGAGCGGGATGATTGTCACCCCCGGCTGGGTGGATATTCACACCCATTACGACGGGCAAGTCGTGTGGGACCCCTATCTGTCACCCTCAAGTTGGCACGGGGTCACAACCGTGATGATTGGTAATTGTGGCGTGGGGTTCGCTCCCGTGCACCGCGGCCAAGAAGAGTATCTCATCAGCTTGATGGATAGCGTCGAGGATATTCCGACCGAAACACTGCGCGCGGGTATCAATTTCCAATGGGAGTCCTTCGGTCAATATCTTGACGTATTGTCTGGCATGAAACGGGTCCTCGACGTTGGCACCCACGTGCCGCACTGTGCCGTGCGCGTCTACGTGATGGGCGAACGCGGTGCGAACAACGAAGAGGCCACGCCAGAGGACATCGCGCGCATGGCGGCCGTGGTGCGCGATGGCGTCAAAGCTGGCGCGTTGGGAGTGAGCACCTCACGAACGTTTGTCCATCGGACACGCGACAAAGGCTATGTCCCAGGCACGTTCGCCGGAGTTGATGAAATGCTCGGCATTGGCCGCGCCTTGGGTGAGGCTGGACATGGCGTGTTCGAGATCATTTCCGACATTGTCGGTCCCGACGCCGATCTCGAATGGATGGCGCGCCTGACCAAGGAAACGGGCCGTCCGATTTCCTTGGCGGCGTTGATCCGCAAGAAATCCGGCATGCGCATGCGAGAAATCCTCGAATTTATCGACAAGCGGAACGCTGAAGGCGCGTATATGGTCGCGCAAGTGGCGCCACGACCCGCGGGAACCTTGATGAGCTTGCACAGTTCCCTCCATCCCTTCAGCACGCACCGGAGCTACAAACGCTTGATGGCCGGTCTTCAAGTGGCGGAGCGCATCGAGCGCATGCGTGATCCCGCCGTGCGCTCGGAGATTCTCGCCGATACGCCGGCGGTCAAGGATGAGATGACGTTGGAAATGGTCAGCGATTTTCGCAACCACTTCTCGTTAGGAGATCCACCCGACTACGAGCCGGCGCCCGAGAAGAGCCTTCAGGAACGCGCGCGCCGCATGGGCAAGTCACCACAGGAACTCGCCTACGATACCCTGCTCGAGCGCGATGGGCGGGAAATCATCTATATGCCTCTGGGAGCCGCCAAGAATCTTTCGTTCGATGGCATTCATCCGAATCTCCTCAATCCGGCCACCGTACTCTCATTGAGTGATGGCGGCGCGCATTGCGGCGTCATCTGCGATGCCGGGATGCCGACCTTCATGCTCACCTATTGGGTGCGCGACCGTCAGCGTGGCGAGCGCATTCCGCTCGAACTCGCGGTCAAACGGCAAACCCAGGACACCGCGCGGTTGTATGGCCTGCTTGATCGCGGCATGCTCAAACCAGGCATGAAAGCGGACGTCAATGTCATCGACTTCGACCGGCTGCGGCTACATCCACCAGAGATGGTGTACGACCTCCCCGCCAACGGACGCCGGTTCATTCAACGTGTGGATGGGTATCGCTACACCATCATGAGCGGCGAAGTGTCGTATGAAAATGGCGAACACACCGGCGCGATGCCAGGGAAGGTGATTCGCGGGCCGCAAGCCGCGTAACGCATTGAGCGATTGAGTCATCGGGCGACCGGGACATTGCGGACATCAGCGATCAATCCCCCAATAACCCGATGACTCACGTATACCATCACGCCGACAGCGGTGGCTCGAATTTAGCCCGCAAGCGCGATCTGGTAGAGCTTCGCCGCGTTCCGGCAGATAATCTTGTCCCGTGTCTGCTCCGGGACACCGGCGAACTGCTCGTTAATCACTGCACGTGAGTTCGGCCAGGTGCAATCAGAATGCGGAAAATCCGAGGCCCACATATAGTTCTCCGCGCCAAAATACTCGCTGGTCATCGG
>JABFSC010000203.1 GCA_013140885.1 Deltaproteobacteria bacterium
CTCATAAGGAGACAACGATGGCCGGTCCACTCACAGGAATGCGCGTTATGGATTTCACCCGTGCCTTGGCAGGCCCGCACTGCACGCTCTTGCTGGCGGATATGGGAGCCGAGGTCATTAAAATCGAACGAGTCAAAGGAGGCGATGAAGTTCGCCGCATGGGGCCACCGTTTATCAACGGTGAGAGCGCCGCCTTCATGGCCAGCAATCGTAACAAGAAAAGCATCACGGTCGATCTCAAAGACCCCCGTGGCCGTGAAATCTGTCTGCGCCTCGCCAAATGGGTCGATGTGCTCGTCGAGAATTTTCGCCCTGGTGTAATGAAGGGACTCGGTCTCGATTACCCGACCTTGTCACAAGTCAATCCGCGTCTGATTTATTGCTCAATCTCTGGCTTCGGGCAGACCGGCCCAATGGCCAACCAAGGTGGCTACGACACCGTCGCGCAAGGCATGGGTGGGATTATGATGGTCACGGGCGTGCCAGGTGGTCCACCCGTGAAAGCAGGCGTGCCGATCATTGATCTTGGCACTGGCATGTTCGGCGCCCTCGGCGTGTTGGCCGCGTATATTGCTCGTCAACAGACTGGTAAGGGACAACATATCGACGCCTCACTGCTGGATTCTTCCGTCGCCTTGGGACTGATTGATGGGAGTGACTACTTGGCGAGTGGCGATCTGCCCATGCCTTTGGCTTCGGCGCATCGACGCATTGCCCCGCACGGTGCGTTCAGAACACAAGATGGCTACATCACCATCGCCGCCGACGCCGCACCAGCGACATGGACAACACTCTGTCGAATTCTTGGTAAAGCCGAGATGGAAACCGACCCACGGCTGGCCGACAACACTCAGCGACGCAAAAACCTGCCGTTCTTGATCGCACAAATCGAATCCGCGACCACAACCCGCGAGAGTGCCTTCTGGCTAGAGAAGCTCCAAGCCGCGGGCATTCCCTGCGGGCCGGTCAACAACTACGACAAGGTGTTTCAGCATCCCCAGGTGCTCGCGCGCAATTTATTGGTCGAGAATGTGCACCCCAAAGCTGGGCGAGTCAGAATGGTCGGTAAGCCGCTCAAGTTTTCCGATACACCCGCGACGGACCTTGTCCCCTCCGCCGCGCTGGGCGAGCACACCACAACCATTCTGCAATCGTTAGGCTATACAGCGGATGAACTTGAGCAGCTTCGGCGGGAGAAGGTCATCTAGAGGAGTCGAATGTCGGCGACTGCGACGCCATCGCGTGGCGCAGGGTAGCCGTTACTCCGGCTTCAGCGCGCGCGTCACACCGGGCATCACTTTCGGGAAGCCTTTCCCTTCCAAGCTCTCCTTCAAGAAACTGTCGAAACCTTGGACCATATAGTGCGAATGGGCGTTGCGCACGGCCTCGCTGAACCCCATCGCATCCTGGGCCGCGTTGGTCGCCCACTTCACCATCCGCAGGGTAAACGGATCATTGTCGGCGATCTCGCGTGCGAGGGCCAGCGTTGCTGTTTCCAGCTGCGCCCGAGGGACGACCTGATTCACGAACCCTAAGCGCTCGGCCTCCTCCGCCGAGATAAAGCGGCTGCGGAACATCGCCTCCTTGGCTTTGCGCAACGGAATATCCCAGGGCACCGAAAAGTATTGCATCAAGGCCGGGAGAAATTGGGCGTCATCCGCCGCCACGATGAGATCCATGGCAGAGGCGAACATCCAGCCGCCAAAGATGCACTTGCCCTGCACCTGCGCGATCGTCGGCTTGTCCAGGTTGCGCCACCGCAGCGTGGCATCAAGAAACAGGGAGCGCGAGAGTGCGTACTGGCCACTGACCTTCTTCGGGACTGGCCGCTGGCGCATGTCCTCCTTTTCTTCCGGTGTCCCGAGGTCATGGCCGGAAGAGAAGGTATCCCCCACCGCCGCCAAGATGATCACGCGGACCTCGTCGTCGCCGTTGGCCATGGCAAAGGCGTGGTCGAGCTCGTCGATCATCAGGCGCGATTGCGCATTTTTGTAGCGAGGGCGGTTCGTGATGAGACGGGTGACGGCGCCATGCCGCTCCTCGATTATGGTTTGATACTCCATGCGTTTGTCTCCTACATGCTGGTCGTCTCCGGCTGTGTATCAAGCCGGTTCGTATGCGTGACGTTGACCGTGATGGACTGGAACCGCCAACCGGCCTCGGTCTTGACGAACGTGTCGGTGTAGACCCCCATGATGACAACGAAATCCACCAATGACCGGTCTTGCTGGCGACGGAAGCGCGCCAAGCAGTGCAGATAAAATGTCCCAGTTGCGGTACGGCCATCCTCGGCGATCGTGATGTGGGGTGAGGTGGCGTAGTGCAGCACGTTGACCACGGACTGCGACAGCTCTTGGAAAAAATGACAGATCTCCTCGTGGCCGCGGAATTCGCCATAGCCATTGGCCGACCACGTGCCATCGGGCACGAAGATGGATCGGAACCCCGCGAGATCATAGCCGCCGTCGCAGCAGCGCGCATAGCGATACTTCAGTTGCTCAATCTCGCGCACGTTTTCAAGATACGCCACTCGCTCTTCCAGTGTCATGGGGCTCCTCTGTGTCAACTTGGTCTGTCTGAGCAATACCCAACTCGCCACCTTTTACAAGCCCTGAGAGGCTGTGAAAAAATCGTTTGCTGGGTTGCTCTGGAAACTGCGTGAGTATCGCATGGTTCTTGGGGCTCCGTCACAACTGGGACTGCGGTGGTCCCTTTTCGGGCCTTCGGGAGGGGCCGCAACGAGTTGTGTCAGCCTCGGATGGGCTGGCTCACCCGTTCAACCGGTCGTTCTACCCCTGCAGTGACGTAGCCCAGATAAAGCGGAGCGGAATCCGGGGTGCTGAGGCACTCACTTCCGCTTCTTCATGGTTTGGCGCACGGCGGAGACGAAGGCGGGCGGCTCGACAATCTGGATGGTGTGGAAGTGCTTGAGATTGAGGAGATGAGGATCACGTTGAGTGTGGTTTGCGCTGGCGGTTGAGGGTGAGGCGGACCTGCTGATTGGGATAGTCGATGGTGAGGGTATACGCCTGCAGAAGCGCGGCCCCGATGAGGGTATCCTGAGAGGCGGTGGTGATGACCTCCACCTCGTGCGTGCGCCCCGCGAACACAAGGTGCCCGCCAAAGACATCCTGGCGCACGATCTCCCCATTGGCTAACTCATAGCGCTCCTGAAACTGAAACCCCAACGCCATCTGCTCCAGATAGCGCTCGGCTAGACACAGCATCCCGCTGAACCCCGTATCAATAACGGCGGAGATGACGGTGACGGTGTCACCCTGGACGAGCCCGAGTTCAATGACGGGCTCGTCCAGGGT
>JABFSC010000530.1 GCA_013140885.1 Deltaproteobacteria bacterium
GGGCTTACCGTCCTGGATCGTCACCGGGCCATGCCCAGAGATGAACAACAGATTACCGGTTCGCACCACGGGCACGTAATTCGCGACCGGTGTTGGCGCGACTGGCAGTGACAATCCCAACGCGGCGAGTTTCTTTTCAACTTCCATACGTAGCTCCTTATGGTGGAAACAGGTCTGAGTAGTAGTCAGTAGCCAGTGGCCAGTAGCAGGCGGTTGGCCACTGACTACTGTTGGTTGGGATTCCCTACTCTGGGAGCAGATCGCCCGAGCCACCCATTTCCTTTGGCACATCGCGCATCTTCGGCACGCCGTCCTTAATTTTCAGCACGGTCTCTTGGTAATGCACGTGAATACCGGCCTGGAACGGGAAATTCTTGATGACCCCGGCGAACACATCAATGAGTCCCATCGGGGGATGGTCGGTGAAGACGTGCCCACCACAGGTTTTGCACCATTTGCGGTAGCTTTGCGGGGTTTTGTTGTAGGTGCCGATGTTGTCCGCGCCTTTGGTCACTTTGACCGCCGTGGGTGGCCACAGGGTGAATCCATTGACCGGGCTGGCGGACCACTCGCGGCATGATGCGCAGTGACAGTAGCCCATACCAACGGGGTCGCCCGTCATCGTGAACTGCACCGCGCCACAAAAGCAGCTTCCATTATAGGTTTTCGCTTCACTCATACTGTTTCTCCTTCTTCCTTATTTCATCGTGACCATCTTATCGGGATCGCCGGGCACCGCGCCGGAGCGGATTTTTTCCGGCATCTTGGGGTCCGCGTTCTCCCAGACCAGTAGCATGGAACGCTCGGGCGCGAACCCTTGATGCTGAATATCCGATGGCATGGCGCACACATCACCGGGCCGCATGCGCACGTAGGCCATGAGTTCACCGGTGTTCTGATTACAGACTTCCCAATCAATCTGTCCATTCAGTTGAATGAACCACTCGACGCGGTCGTTGCCATGCTTCACTGGTAGGCGGTGCTCTTCCGTGGTCGGACAAAAGAGGCTGTGCTCCAAGACCGACACAATCGACGGATTCCACGTGACATCCGAGCGCGCGAGATAGTCGTACAGATTCACCACCGCGAATTTATCTTCATGGCCGGGCTTGATGTGCATCTCGCCCTCCTTGAACGTCATCCCCTTGAACCCCTCGTTCACGGGATATTCCGGCTCCTGACGATCTGACTGCTTGACGATACGGGTTGTCACGATGCGTTTGCGATGAATGGCGTCGAGGTTGGCGGCACGTTTTGGTCCAATCGCGGACCCAGTTTCCCGTGGCGCGGCGAAGGGATCAAAGTCGGCGGGCACCCAGTCTTCGAGCATGAGCGTGAAGACGCGCTCGACCTCGCCGCGACCTAGTTCCTCCGCATGCCAGAATCCACCTTCGTGCAGCGCTTTATGATATTTGCCGGCGAAGACTTCGACCGTGCCGTAATGATTGATGGTGCCAAACACATCGTCGAACTTGACCATGCCGTAAAAGAAGGACCAGGCGATGTCGCGTTGAAGCGGCTTGAGGAACGCGTCAATGTCCATCTTGTGTGCCATCGCTTTGCCCGCGTGGGTGGGAAAATGAATGTGGGCGAAATAATCATCGCGCACGAAGCGGAATTGTCCGAGTTGAAATTCCTTGTAGGTGTCCATGTTGTTCTCCCTCTGTCTTTCTAGTCCCAGCCCCTAATCCCCAAAACCTAGCCCCACGTTCACGACCATCCATCACAAATCTTGTCCCATGCCAGCACCGTCTCTTCACTCTGCTTGCCTTGTTGCAAGAGTAAGGAGCGGCGGCTCGCGCTCAAGCGATAGGCCATGCCTTTGGGTAAGAGGGCGAGGTCGCCTTCACGGATGATGATGTAGCCCATCTCTTCGCCGGGGACCTCACGATGCGCGCCAGCGGGCAGTTCAACACGAGGCGCGATGAAATCCACTCGGACTTCTCCCTCCAGACAGACCAGGAACTCATCATGTGGATGCAAGCGCCATGTCGGCATCACCCCTTCGGCGGCAATGCACTCGACCACGTAGGGGCCGTTCTTGGCCACCGCGATCTTCTCGTAGGGTTTTGCCCGTGCGCCGACTTCGTAGACATTGGAGTACACGTAGCGCTTGATGTTCTCGCGCGGATCAACGATATCGACTCCGCCCTTACTGTAGGAGGCCATGCTCGCGGATAATGGGGTATTCTTGGTTGGTTTCATTTTCTTTCCTCTGGCGATGGCGATTTCGGGGGTTGCTCGGCTGGTGGCGCGGGCGAGGGTGGATCCTGCGTCGCGTCCATGCCCTGGCGAATGAAGAAATTGATAATGGGCGCGATCTGACTTTGTTCGTATCGCTTGGTGATCTCCGGCAACAACACGGTCAGAAAAATGACGACGAATCCCAACAGGAACAGGAACCGCGAGATTTTGCTGACCGCGACGATCAACGCCAAACTCAGCCCAATGATAATCAATTGAATCTTCGAGAGCGCGAGTAAGTGCTCCCACACCGCATAAACGGAATCTGCACTCATGGCGGCTTTTTAGCGTGTTAGAGCGACATCAGCACCCCCCCGAACATGCTGGGGTGGTATGCGCGGATGAGATAAAAGAGCAGGAGCGCGAACGCGATCACTCCCCACGAGAGTTCATGTAAGGGCATGGGCTGTTGCTTTTTCATAATCGCGGCGAACGGCACGAACGAAGTGGCTGCCGTAAATTCGGCATAGCCAGGCACATCGGCGCGCTTGCGTGAATCTTGATGCGTCGCGCCCAGCCAGGAAAACACACTGAGCCCACCAAAAAAGACGAGGTCCGTGAGGCCGCCATTGACCAGACAGTGCGCAATGCCAAAGAGCCAAAAGGCCGCGAACGATGGATGGCGGGTAATGCGAGTGACCCCATAAGGCTCTGGGGTTCCTCCCGCTGGCATCATTGAACTTGGTGGTCGAGCGACCAACCCACTCACGAGCAGAATAAACGCGAAGGCCATCAACGCCACATTCAGGTCACGCACGATCAGATAGAGGAAGCTACCACCGAAGGTTTGCCACAACTGCCAACCCGCATGTTTGTGGTGCGCATACGAATGCGCGAGGAGGGCGAAGGTCACGAGTGCGACCAGGGAATAGACGACGAGGAACCCACGTTCGCCCAATCTGGCGACGAGCTTTGGTCGCCACCGGGTTGATGACATGGCGACATGCGACCCGCCGAAGAGGATCCACCAGAATAGGATAGCAATAACTGGCCTCATACTTTCATTCCTCCAGAACCTATTTCTTTGGGAACAGGGGACAGGGGTCGGGTTACCGGGGTCGGGGGTCGGTTA
>JABFSC010000026.1 GCA_013140885.1 Deltaproteobacteria bacterium
TCCGCCGGTGCGAGAGTAAGGCGACTCCAGTCTTCAGTGAAGTCATCAGTGCGCCAGGGGGATTCGGTTTGTCCTCCCGTTCCCTTATACTCGCCGTGTTATGCGTCGTACCCGTAAAATTCACACCGTGAACACGACTCTCGCAGAGCCTAAAGTCAGAGAGCCCTCCTCGCCCGAACTCGATCAAAAAGAAATCGAGGACGAGGCGCAAGAAGAGATTGAGGAAGAGCCTTTGGACGGACTCGCGGCATTCGTGGAGGCAGTACCGCTTCCGCATGGGGACGACAAAGAAGAGAAGGCGGACACCGCGCTGGTCCCGTATGATCCACTTCAGCGGTATCTTGCCGAAATCAGACGCTATCCACTCCTCACCCCGGAAGAGGAACGCGACTTAGCCATTCGTTACAAAGAGCACGGGGAGATTGAAGCCGCTTATCGGCTGGTGACCGCCAATCTTCGTCTGGTCGTGATGTTCGCGCGCCGCTACGAACGAGCCGTGCACAATCTCCTCGATTTGATCCAAGAAGGGAGCATTGGACTGATGGAGGCGGTGCGGAACTTTGACCCCTATCGTGGGGTCCGCTTTCCTTCGTATGCGGTGTGGTGGGTACGGGCCTACATCATCCGCTACCTGATGAACAACTGGCGGATGGTCAAGTTAGGCACGACTCAAGCGCAACGGAAGCTGTTCTTTAATCTGCAACGCGAAAAGGAACGTCTCGAAGCCGAAGGGTTCTTTCCAGCACCCAAGCTCATTGCGCAACAGCTCGGAGTCAAAGAAGAAGAAGTCGTGGAAATGGCGCAACGAATGTCGTCCCGCGACCTGTCGCTCGATACGCCGATTGATGCTGAGGAGGAAGACGGGAGCAGCTTGATTGATTTTATCGCCGACAAGCAGACAAACGCCGAAGAGACAGTCGCGGTCGCTGAGTATCAGGCATTGATGCGCGACAAGATGGCCGCGTTTGCTCGAACCCTCAAAGGTAAAGAGGAAGTCATCTTTCGAACCCGGCTGTTAGCGGAAGAGCCTGTCACCCTCCAGGAAATAGGCGATCAGTATGGCATCAGTCGCGAGCGCATCCGCCAACTCGAAAGTCGCTTAAAGAAAAAACTCAAAGATTTTCTCCTGCGCGAGGTCAAAGACATCAAAGGACTTCACCTGGGATTCGTCGAAGGGCGATAGCACCAGTCATTGATTCTTCAGTGACAACATGACTTAAAGGGCAACCCACTGTCAACGTTAGATTTTTGTGGTTTCTCTTCCATGCCACCATTGAAGCAGATTTTTTCTTTCCTTTCAGAAAAATTCTGCTAAAAAGATTAAAGTTCGCCTCAAGCAAAACCGATAGCCACAGTAGACAAGGGATATTTCCCACACTAGGAGGCCCCTCATGCACCGTCATCAGCCCATACGAATACTCTTCTTGTTAGGTGCGTTGCTTCTGTTTCAACCACTGACCGCTTCCGCGAAGTACCTTATTGAGTTCGCGGACGGCCAACGGATGACCGTCTCAAACTACGAGCAGGTCGGTGAGACCGTAAAGGTACACACCTCGCTTGGATCGTTTGCCTTTCGTAAGGACGATGTAGTCCATATCACCGATCTCAATCCGGGAGAGAAGAAGAATTCTCTCACTGAAAAGGTCGAGCGCGCCGCGAAAGCACCAAAAGAAACGGTGCAGGCAACCGTACTCGCGGAGAAAAAGCCTCTTAGCAAACCATCTCCGATTTCTGGAACCGAATCAAAAGAGATGAACGATTTCATGTCGCAGGTTGAAGACGGCTTATTCCGCATGCGGTATGTATTCGCGCTGATTATTGGGTTGAAGGTCTTTAAGATATTCTTCGCCGCTAGCGTTCGGTAATTTCCCGCCCCTAGTCTAGTCTCCGGCTGTTCGCGGCGATTGCTTCCCGCATCGCTCGCACAGCCGGAATGCGTCTTTTTACCCCCCTGCTCCATTCCCTCTTGATATTTCGCTTTTTCTTCATGCTTTTCGCGGGGATTGCCAGAGCACCCTCCGGATTGTACAACCCCGCCATCCGTGCCAAAACCATCAGGGAAACCTGGCAAGTCCATATTGATTGATAGAACAATCTGACCCGGGAAGGAGACCTATGTCTGACAAAAGTTCAGCACTCTTTGAGGACAACGGGAAGCGTTGTTATCGCCGTGAGCCTGGGCTTCGGGTTGGGCTGGATCAGGGGAACATACCGCAGCACTCACCAGTGGTCTCCATATCCAACTGGAGAAGTTTATGCGGAAGAAATGGATCAACAACAATCGTCACAAAAAGGGAGGCAGACCATGAAGGTTGTTCGTGTCTATACCGGAGCAGATAATAAATCGCATTTCGAGGATGTGGAAATACCGCTCAAAAGCGGCGGCAAAGCCGGGTTCATGTCGGATTTGCAGAAGGCGACCGGCGTGATCTTTCGAGAAACTGGCGGGGACTATAACTTCGACTTCCATAATGCCCCGCGTCGCCAGTATGTCGTCAATCTCGAAGGCGAAGTGGAGATTGAAGTCGGCGACGGGACCAAGCGCATCCTACGAACTGGGGACATCTTGCTAGCGGAAGATACCACCGGCCAAGGGCACATTAGCCGCGCGGTAGGCGGGAAACCGCGAAAATCGCTGTTCATCACCTTGAACTAAAAGAGAGCCCGTATTACGCGGGCTCCTCTTCGCGTACCCATCGCACGGTGATCAACCCAACCGTGCCAATGATCGTCAGGACAAGCCACGACGCATGATAGGTGCCCGTGACATCGGCGAGCCAGCCAAAGAGGGGAGGCGCGAGCAGCGTGGCTGGCGTCGAGAGTACCTGCACTAGGGAGATCGCGGACCCCGCCGACTCTGGTCCAGCGATTTCAATCACCAACGTGCCGAGAATCCCCGTCCAGGCGAACGCGGAAATGCCGAAGAGAATCGACAGCGCGCCAACGACCCAGAGCGGGCTGGAAGACGAGAGCAGTGCCGCGCTAAGGGTGCTGCATACCGTCAGCGCCAAGATGATGAACAGCACCGGTTGTCGTTTTCCCTGAAAGTGCCGGTCGCTGACCAACCCCCAGCCAATGCGCGCCACCATCGCGGCGATATTCACAAGCACGAACAATGCGCCCGCAGTCACAACGGACGCCGCGAAGGTTTCGTGCAGAAAGAGGACAAAATAGGTGGTCGCCGCCATCTGCGTGAAGACTTGACAGTTAAAGATCACCGCGAGACGCAGGATGCGTTTATCGCGCGCCAAGTCCTTGAGTGAGCGCATGACGGCGGCGCCGGCGATCGGTTTGCGTGGGGGATCGAAGT
>JABFSC010000767.1 GCA_013140885.1 Deltaproteobacteria bacterium
ATCGTGAGCTACTGGCCCTCAAAGCGTGCGGCATAGGAGTCGCGCAAATCGCCTTCCCATTGCTGCTATCCGCGTCGGTCTTGAGTCTCGGCATCTGGGCGTGGAGTGAATTCGTCGTCCCCTCCGCGTTTCGCGAGGCGCGCTTTATCAATGCCGTGGAAATCAAGAAAAAACCGATCAAAACGGTCTTCAACGAACATGGGTTTTGGTATCACGGCGAGAAAATTTTCTATCGCATTGAGCACTTCGATCCCAACACGAACATGCTCTCGGGGCTCTTGGCCTATACGCTCGACGATCAATTCCGTGTCCATTCGCTTATTGAGGCGACGCGCGCAACCTGGCGTGCTGGCCACTGGCAATGCGAGGGATTTCAGGAAAAATTCTTCACCGCGAACACGGAATCCTCGACGCACTCGTGCACCACGGTCATTAAGGAAAGCCCGGAAGATTTCTCGCTCGTGGCCATGGAAGCGGAGGAGTTTTCCTCGCAGCAGTTACGGGAATTTATCGCCGATCTGCAACGCAAAGGGCTGGATGTCACCACGTACCAGGTGGACCTGCAACTCAAAAGCGCGCTGCCGCTGGCAATCCTGGCGATGACATTGTTGGGGATCGCGCTCGCGGTCCCAGGCGCGCGCCAATTGACGCTAGCAACGTCGCTGGGAATCGCGCTCGTCGTGGGCTTTGGCTACTGGTTCCTGTTGGGGTTGACCGTGTCGCTGGGAAATAGCGGGGCACTGTCGCCATCGCTCGCAGCCTGGACGGCGAACAGTGCCACCTGTCTAGTCGGGATCTTCTTCCTACTCGGCATCGAGTAGGAAGGTCCCACAATTAGCGTTTCGAGTATTGCGGACGCTTACGGGCTTTGTGCCTGCCGTATTTTTTCCGCTCAACTTTCCGCGAGTCACGGGTGATGAAGCCCGATTTTTTCAAGACCGGACGGTGGTCAGGGTTAATCAACAGCAGGGCGCGAGTGATGCCATGCCGAATCGCCGAGGCTTGCGCGGAATGGCCGCCTCCCTGAACATTGGCGATAATGTCGAATTGACCTTCGGTCTGGGTGACCACGAAGGGTTGTTGCACGATCATTCGTGCCGTTTCGCGACCAAAATATGATGAGATTGGTTGGCGATTCACCGTGTAGGTGCCATCACCAGAAAAGAGCCGGACCCGCGCGACGGCGGTCTTCCGTTTTCCGGTTCCCCAATATTCTGTTTTCCGTTCAGCCATACCCCTCTATTCTCCCACAGCCAAGGCCAGCGGTTGCTGCGCGGCATGCGGATGCTCAGCGCCGGCGTAGATTTTCAGCTTTGTCGCCATCTGATGTCCCAGACGGCTTTTTGGAAGCATTCCCTCGACGGCGATACGCAACACTTCTTCTGGCCGTTTTTCCAACATTTGGCCAGCGGTCGTGGTGCGAATGCCCCCAGGATACTCGGTATGTCGGTAGTAAACCTTGTCCCGGAGCTTTTTCCCCGTGAAGCGCATCTGACTGGCATTCACGACCACGACGAAATCTCCACAATCGAGATGCGGGGAAAATACCGGATTATTTTTCCCACGCAACGAGGCGGCTATCGTGGACGCCAGCCGTCCAACGACTTGCCCGTTGGCATCGACGATACGCCATCGTCGGGCGGCCAACAGGTCTTTTTCTGAAAGGGTCTTTGTTTCTTTCTTCATTCCGGGATTCTCTCTTCACTTGAGGAGTAGGGTGGCGGGGCCGACGAGACTCGAACTCGCGACCTCCGGCGTGACAGGCCGGCGTTCTAACCAACTGAACTACGACCCCACCATGGGCGGTATCCGGTTCGAACGGATGGCCCCCGGCTTGTAAGGCCGATGCTCTTCCACTGAGCTAACCGCCCCTGTAACAGGATTGGCTCGGCGACCGAGAGGGGCCTCCTCATTTCGTGGGCGAGAGGAGTAACATTCACTCCTCTCGCCGTCAATCCCCTGACTCGCGAATTACGACAACGGATCACGATCTTCGACCTCGTTCGAGGGGGCGTCAACGGGTCGAATGGACACCGGCGCTTGCGCCAGTTCGGTCGCGACCTTCACCAAGAACTGCTCTGGATTCTCCAATACCAACGCTTTGCGTAACACTTCGTCCATGTGACCAACGGTCTCGATTTTCACGACTTTCAGAATCGTGGCGGGAATATCCTGAATGTCTTTCGCGTTCTCTTCTGGGATCAGAACGTGAGTGATACCCGCACGATGGGCGGCCAAGACCTTCTCTTTCAAGCCGCCAATCGGCAGCACGCGCCCGCGTAAGGTCACTTCTCCCGTCATCGCGATATCATGCCGCACAAACGTTTTCGTCAGCGCGGACACGAGGGAGGTCGCGATCGTCACACCTGCGGACGGGCCATCCTTGGGAATCGCGCCTTCGGGGATATGAAGATGGATGTCGATCTTCTGATAAAAATCTTTTTCAAGCCCTAACTCTTCCGCGCGTGAACGCACATAACTCATGGCGGCTTGCGCCGATTCTTGCATCACGTCACCAATCTTGCCGGTCACCGTCAATCGGCCTTTTCCGGGGAGGACGGTCACTTCCGTGGCAAGGATTTCCCCGCCCATATCCGTCCAGGCGAGGCCCGTCACCACACCAATCTTGTCCTCTTGATCCGCTTTCCCAATCCGGAACCGCTCAGGTCCAAGATATTTCGAGAGGTTTTTCGTGGTCAGTCGAATGTGGGTGCTACGATCCTTTTTCACCACCTCGACCGCGACTTTTCGACACAGCGTGCCGATTTCCCGTTCGAGGTTGCGTACTCCAGACTCGCGCGTATAGAAACGGATCACCGCCATCAGCACACTATCAGGGCAATCGAGATTGCTCTCGGTGAGCCCATTGGCCTCGCGTTGCTTTTTCAACAAGTACTTTTTGGCGATATGCAGCTTTTCCCATTCCGTGTAACCAGGAATGCGAATGATCTCCATGCGATCTTGCAAGGGGCGCGGAATGCGCTCCAGCGTATTCGCGGTGCAAATGAACATCACCTTCGAGAGGTCGTAGTCCACATCCAAATAATGATCGTTGAAGGTCGTGTTTTGCTCTGGGTCGAGCACTTCCATCAAGGCCGACGATGGGTCACCGCGAAAATCGGTGGACATCTTGTCGATTTCGTCCAGCAGGAACACGGGATTGCCGGACCCGGCCTTTTTCATGCCATGCACGAGCTTCCCTGGCATGGCGCCAATGTACGTCCGTCGATGCCCACGTATTTCCGCTTCGTCTCGCACGCCGCCCAAGGACACGCGAATAAATTTGCGACCCGTCGCGCGCGCGATCGATTTGCCGAGTGAGGTCTTCCCGACTCCCGGCGGGCCCACAAAACAGAGAATAGGACCACGGAGCTGTCCAACCAGGCTTTGCACCGCGAGATACTCCAGGATGCGCTCCTTGACCTTCTCAAGGCCGTAATGGTCCTCTTCGAGTACCAACTCGGCATCTTGAATATCGAGTTTATCTTCCGTGAATTCGTACCACGGCAGCGACAGCAGCCAGTCGATGTAATTGCGCACCACCGTCGCTTCCGCGGACATGGGCGACATCATCTTGAGCTTTTTCAGCTCTTTCTCGACTTTGTCCTTCGCCTCTATCGACATCTTCTTTTGGCGAATCTTTTCCTCGAGTTCCTGAATCTCGTTCTTGAACTCGTCTTTCTCGCCGAGCTCTTTCTGGATCGCCCGCATCTGCTCGTTCAGGTAGTACTCTTTTTGGGTCTTCTCCATCTGCTTCTTGACTCGACCACGAATGCGCCGTTCGACTTCCAGAATTTCTATTTCCGAGCGCATGAACCCCAGGACCTTCTCCAGCCGCACGGCGGGGTCCAACGCTTCGAGCAATGTCTGTTTGTCCTCGATCTTGACTCCAAGATGCGCGATGATGGTGTCGGCCAGACGGGAAGGGTCGTCAATCGACGAGACCGACATAATCATCTCTGGTGGCACTTTCTTATTGAGCCGGACGTAATTCTCGAAAGTCGAGTTGACCGTGCGAATCAGCACGTCAGTCTCACTGCTCCGACTCTGGGGTTCGACGATATCTTCGACCTCCGCCCAGAAAATGTCCGTTTGATCGAGATGCTTCGTGACTCGGCCCCGCTTCTTCCCCTCGACCAGGACCTTGACCGTGCCATCGGGGAGCCGGAGCAACTGCACGACATTGCCAATCGTTCCGATTGGATACATGTCGTCGGCCACCGGATCGTTGACCTTGGCGTCTCGTTGCGTGGACAAGAAAATGAGCCGCTTATTGGCGACCGCCTCCTCGAGAGCTTTGATGGACTTTTGGCGTCCAACAAAGAGAGGAACCACCATGTGCGGAAAGACGATAATATCTCGTAACGGCAAGAGTGGCAGGCGCACGCTTCCTCCTCCTTATGGCTGTCTCTTCTGGGAGTCCGAAACAGCACGGCAGTTGCCCTTATACAGGCTCGGCTCGAATTGAGAAGTGCCCTTATGCACTCTCCGCCGCCGCTTTCTGTTGATAGAGCACAATTGGTTGTGCCTTGCGTGACACAACTTCCTCGGAAATCAGCACTTCTTTAATGTTCGGCTGCGAGGGAATGTCGTACATCACATCTAGCATGATGTTTTCCATGATCGCCCGCAGTCCCCGCGCGCCAGACTTCCGCTTCAACGCCTCGCGCGCGATCGCGGAGAGCGCCCCTTCGGTGAACCGCAGATGGACATTCTCCATGTCAAACAGTTTCTGGTATTGGCGCACTAGCGCGTTCTTTGGCTCGCGCAGAATCCGCACCAGCGCTTGCTCGTCCAATTCTTCCAAGGTCGCGAGCACCGGTAGGCGTCCGACGAATTCCGGGATCATCCCGAACCGCAACAGGTCTTCGGGTTGGATTTCCGCAAGCAACTCACCCATGGTTTTCTCGGAAGCCCCTTTGACATCCGCGCCAAACCCCAGACTCTTGCCCCCGATACGACGACGAATGATGTCTTCCAAGCCGACAAACGCGCCACCGCAGATAAAGAGGATATTCGAGGTATCGACTTGCACGAACTCTTGCTGTGGATGCTTGCGGCCACCCTTGGGCGGCACGCTCGCCACGGTCCCTTCAATAATCTTGAGGAGGGCCTGCTGCACACCTTCACCGGAAACATCGCGCGTGATGGACGGGTTGTCTCCCTTGCGCGCGATTTTGTCAATCTCGTCGATGTAGACGATCCCTTTTTGGCATTTCTCCACGTCGTAATCGGCGTTTTGCAACAGGCTGAGGATGATGTTTTCCACATCCTCGCCGACGTAGCCAGCTTCGGTCAGACTGGTCGCGTCACCAATGGTGAAAGGGACTTGGAGAAAGCGGGCCAGGGTTTGCGCGAGGAGCGTCTTGCCGGAACCCGTGGGGCCGATGAGCAGGATATTCGATTTTTGCAACTCGACATCATTGGTGGCCATCGGCGAATCGACGCGCTTATAGTGATTATGCACGGCGACGGCGAGGACTTTCTTGGCGCGCTCTTGGCCAATGACATATTGGTCAAGCACGCGCTTGATTTCCGCCGGCTTGGGCACGGCGGACACGGACGAGAAGGAATCTTCCTGGTCACCCTCCTCGGCGATGATGTCATTGCACAAGTCAATACATTCATCGCAAATGTAGACGGTCGGGCCAGCGATGAGCTTCCGCACTTCGTCCTGGCTTTTACCACAAAAAGAACAGACCAAGTTTCCTGGACGATCATCCCCATGTCGGGCCATAGCCGCTCCTCATGATTTTATTGGCGCGCGGTTGACGATAACCTCGTCAATAATGCCGTATCCCTGGGCTTGTTTGCTGGTCAGAAAAAAATCGCGTTCGGTATCGCGTTCAATGCGCTTGAGACTTTGCCCAGTATGGCTCGCGAGGATGTGGTGCATCTGTTCGCGGATGCGCAAAATTTCCCGTGCATGAATATCGATCTCCGTTGCCTGCCCCTGCATGCCGCCAAGCGGTTGATGCAGAAGAACCCGCGCATGTGGCAACGCGTAGCGTTTCCCCTTGGCCCCCGCCGCTAGTAACCACGCCCCCATGCTCGCGGCTTGTCCGAGACAGAGCGTGGACACATCGGGACGAATGTACTGCATGGTATCGTAGATGGCGAGGCCTGCCGTGATCGAGCCGCCGGGAGAGTTAATGTAGAAGTGAATATCTTTTTCTGGGTCTTCCGATTCCAGAAAGAGGAGCTGCGCGGTGATGACATTGGCGACATCGTCATTCACCACGGAACCGAGGAAAATAATGCGTTCCTTGAGGAGGCGCGAGAAGATGTCATACGCGCGCTCGCCTCGGCCCGTCTGCTCAACGACAATTGGTACCAGATTCATAATGACTCGTGCATTGATCCTATGCTTTTTCCCCTGCGCCAGCAACTTCGGGCTCGACGACTTGCACCTGGGCTTTTTCCACCACGAACTGTAACGCTTTCTCGTGGAGCAGCCGATTACGAAGCATGCGCCGATTTTCTTCTTGCGCATAGTACGCGGTGACTTGAGGCTGCTGCGTGGGCCCCATTCTTTCCGCGATCGCGTTGACCTGCTGCTGCACATCCTCCTCGGGCACGGACAGCGCGAGTTGCGTCGTCAGCGCGTCAAGCATGAAGCCAATTTGCACTTGTTTCTTGGCGCTTCCCATGAACGCATCGCGCAAGGCATCTGGCAGTCTCGCCTCCAGCGTCGCCGCGTCAACCTCGGGAGACACCATGCGCGCATCAATCAGCATGCGGCGCATTTGCTCGCGTACCAGCGTCGGTGGCACATCAAAGGGGTTGAGTTCCAGGAGGCGCGTCATCACGGCCTCTTGCAATTGGTCGTTGGCTTGCCGATCCGCGTGCTGTTGGAGACTGGCGCGGGCCTTCTCTCGTAACTCGGCGAGAGTGTCGCACTCGCCGTGATCCTTGGCGAATTCATCATCCAGCGTGGGCAATTCCTTGCGTGCGAGGTCCTGCACCGTGACTCGGAACGCGGCGAGTTTTTCCACCGGCGCGGGTTCTTGTTCCTCTGTCGCTTCCTTGGGAAATGGCAAGGAAAATTGCACGGTCTCACCCTTGCGCGCGCCAAGCAATTTCTCTTGGAATCCGGGGAAGATCGCCTCTTTGCCAATCTCGATAGAACGTCCCTTCCCTTGCAGGTCGGAAAGCGGTCGCCCATCGGAAGACGCGGCGTAATCTATCGTCACGACATCGCCGCTCTCGACGTGCTCACGATCAGTGATGGGATGCAACTGCGCCAAGGATTCCGCGATCTGCGCGAGTGATCTGTCGATCTCTTCCTCGGTCACCGTGCGGACCTTCTTCTCCGCTTCCACCCCTTCGTAGTCCTTCACCACGATCTCAGGACGGAGTTCCACGGTCGCTGAATAGCGAAAAGGTTGACCGGTGACGAGTTTTTCAGGAACGATGTGGGGATCGGCCACGACTTGGAGGGAGTGTTCTTGTAACGCTTTGAGGTAGGACTCTTCGATCAGATGGGCGCTGACTTCCGAGGCGACTTGTTCGCCGTAGTGGCGCTCCAACAAGGGGCGTGGGACTTTCCCCGCCCGAAACCCTTTGACTTGCGCGGTCCGCTGGACAGCACGGTAGTGTTTTTCGACCTCTTCCTTGACCCGATCGGGAGGAATCTCGAAGGTCAGTTTTTTTTGAACAGCATCAAGGGCTTCTATTTGTACATTCATGTTTCTTTCACCTCACCCCACCCGTGGATTGGTCGTTACCGCCCGTGATGGCTGCCCCTCTGGACCGCGACGACAGCTCACGTGAGAAAGTGACCACGGAGTCCCCCGTGAAGATGACATCGACTCTGGCCGGAATGCGAGAGGGGGGACTTGAACCCCCATCCGCCGTCAAGCGGGCTAGATCCTAAGTCTAGTGCGTCTGCCAATTCCGCCACTCTCGCGCCTCACAAAACGATGGGCCGCCGGAGATTCGAACTCCGGACCCGCTGATTAAGAGTCAGCTGCTCTACCAACTGAGCTAGCGGCCCGCGATTTTCCTACTCTCATCCAAACGCGAACTTCACACTGTGTCCCGCCAGCGGTGACCTGCTGGCGGGACCACGAACCGAAAGAAGGTGAGTGAAGGGGTTTGAACCCTCGACCCCTGGGGCCACAACCCAGTGCTCTGCCAGCTGAGCTACACCCACCATAACCATCTCGTCTTCACCATCACGAACATGCGCCAGAAGGGATTCGAACCCCTGACCTACGGCTTAGAAGGCCGTTGCTCTATCCACCTGAGCTACTGGCGCCCGCATTCATCCGAGAGTCAGGAAAGTGGCGATAAAAACCGCGACGTTCCACCTCCCAGTTTCGCTGTGCAATCGGGGCGAGCCGATTCGAACGGCCGACCCCCTGCTCCCAAGGCAGGTGCGCTAACCAGGCTGCGCTACGCCCCGATCTCTGAGCCGAGAGAGTCGATTAACAAACCCATTCGGGGAGCGCAAGGAGGCATCCGGCGCAGAGCAAATAAAAACAAGAGAATCGTTGCGGAAAGAGAAGGGCAAGTGCGGGACGACAGCGGCAAGCACCAGTCACAACCCGTATCAGTGAACACTGATGGGGCGGCTTTCCTCGCGTGACCACGAGGCTAATTCGTCGCGGAGTCCGACTTTATTGGCGAGCTGCTGAATGGTGACGCCCGCGAGATAATTGGCGAGCAGGCGCTGCGCCTCGTGCCAGACCGAGATTTGACTACAGACCGAGCAGTAGCGACACGCGCGCTCCCGCTCGTCTAGGCAGCCCATGAGCAGCAACGGTCCTTCGAGACACTCATACACTTCCTTGAGGGTAATGTGGGCCGGTAATTTCTTGAGCGCGAAGCCACCGCGCGCGCCCATGTACGACTGGACTAAGCCACCGGTTTCCAGGCGTTTCATAATTTTCGAAAGAAAATGCGCTGGGATGTCCTGTTTTTCTTGAATCTCGCGGCGAGACACGGCGTGGTTCTCTGGCCGCGCGGCGAGATACGACAACGCGCGAATCGCGTAATCCACCCGCTTGCCGATGTTCATCAGCGAACTGCGTTCCGTCGGGTGGAGACCTGTGTTTTTGTGGCTCACGTGCGTACTCGCCATCCGGTTGGTGAGAAGGAAATCAGCAGAGGAACACCGGTTGTTAGTCTTCTTCCGGCATTCCTAAAATCTTGCGGGCGTCTGGTCGAATCATGCTCGGCTCCCAAGGCGGTTCCCAGACCACCTCCACTTTCGCTTCCTCGACTTCGGGCAGCTCCAGGATTTTTTGCTCCGCCTCGGACGAGATATGGCCGCCCATGCCGCACCCGCGTGTGGTCAGGGTCATCTTCACATCTACTTTCTGATCCACGATCTGGACATCGTAAATCAGTCCGAGATCGACAATGTTCACGGGAATTTCCGGATCGTAACACGTTCGTAGCGCTTCATAGACTTCTTCTTGCGTCGGCATACAGCCTCCCAGTGCCACATCGGCACCAAACAAACTCACGAACTAGAACAACCTACAGTTGCGTGCCCCGCACGATTTGCTTCTGTCCTTGAATCTTCTTTTGCAAGGCCATGAGCGCGTCGAGCACATTTTCCGGGCGTGGCGGGCAGCCAGGCACGTAGATATCGACCGGGACAATACGGTCGATGCCCGCGACGGTGGTGTAGTTGTCATAGAACCCACCTGTCGAAGCACAGGCCCCAAACGCCATCACCCATTTGGGCTCACCCATCTGCTCATAGACACGCTTGAGAATCGGCGCTTGGCGGCAGGTCACCGTGCCAATCACCATGAGCAAATCGGATTGTCGCGGGCTGAAGCGCGGCAGCAACGCGCCAAAGCGGTCAATATCGTAGGGCGTCAGCGATAACGCCATGTATTCCATCGCGCAGCACGCGGTCGCGAAAGGATACGGAAACAGCGAATACTTGCGAGCCCAACCAATCGCCTTATCTAGTTGGGTGAGAGCCACGGTATCGCCTAGTAAGACTTCTTCCCCTTGTCGCGGGGCAGTGGTAATCGTCGTGCTCAGTCGGTCCATAATCTCGTATTCCTCACGTCGCAAAACGTCTCAAAAAATCCATCGCGCTAGGCGGCCTGTTCGATTTTCTTCTTCTCACCGCGCCCACGCCAGTCTTCCACGGCGGCCTTAATCGCATCTTCAGCCAGAACAGAGCAGTGAATTTTCACCGGTGGCAACGACAACTCCTTGGCGATCTCGCTATTGCGGATCGAGTACGCTTCGGAGATCGTCTTTCCTTTGACGAGTTCAGTGACATAGCTGGAAGAGGCAATCGCCGAGCCGCAGCCAAAAGTCTTGAACTTGGCATCCTCAATCACTTCGGTATCAGGATTGATCTTGAGTTGCAGTTTCATCACATCCCCGCACTCCGGGGCTCCGACGACACCGGTGCCAACGTCGTTTTCATCCTTGGCGAAGCTCCCAACATTCTTTGGGCGCTCAAAATGCTCAAGCACTTTGTCTGTATAAGCCATAGTTA
>JABFSC010000237.1 GCA_013140885.1 Deltaproteobacteria bacterium
TCGTCGTGTCGGGCTTCGTCTTTGCCTTGGTCGAGATGAGCTACGGCATGCACCGCCTGATGGGCGTGGCTTTTGGCGGCGCCATCGCCATTGGCGTCTTGACCTTTATGACCGCGGTCGGGTGGACGGGAGCGGTGGTATGACGACGACCGTGCGTGCTGTGACGTAGCCAACGGTGTCTTTGCTCGGCCCCGTCGTGCTCCGCCACAGCCTGACTCCTCACCGTCCCTGGAGGAGGACGGTGAGGTCGCTCTCTCTCTTCATTTTTATCATTCCAGAGAAAGGATGCCTATGAGTCTAGAGTTGCAACCCCTTGGAGAAGTGCCAATCCGCCAATCCCTGATCCGTCCCCGCACCTTCGCGGGCGCGGACTGGCGACTGGTCATCATGTTATGGACGATCATTCTCGCCTTGGCGCTGGGCGCGCCGCCCCACTGGACCACGCTGTCGTTGGCTGGGTTGCTGGCCACGCTGGGCCATTGGGGCATCGTCCTGCTCACCAAATTTGATCCCTACATCGCCGAGATCGCGGTGCGCCATTTCAAGTTCCACCGTCAGCCCTATTACCCGGCCCATGCCTCGCACCGCGCCCCACTGCGCCCGCCGCGACCGGCCTTACCGATTTCCGAATGGAGGTCCTGATGTTTTTGCATGATTATCGTACCCATGAATATGGGCTCGCCGATGTCCTCAATTACGACACGATGGTGGCCGAGGACATCATGCAACTCAAGGATGGGTCCCTGCTGGCGGCGCTGGCCTACACGGGACCCGATCTCGACTCGGCCACGCCCCAGGAACTGGCCGCGCTGGCGCGGCACGTCAACGGCGCGCTCGCGACCTGTGGCGATGGCTCGATGATTCACGTCGATCTCCAACGCCGTCCCACCCGTCGGTATCCCCGCCACGGCGCGTTTCCTGATCCGACTACGCGGCTGATTGATGCGGAATGCCGCAGGCACCATGAACAACACGGTGTCCATTATGAGAGTGTCTATACGCTCGCGTTGACCTATCGCCCGCTGCCGCAGGTGTTGAACCACCTCACCAACGCCTTGGTGGACGACCCCGCGGCGGTCCAGGATGCCACCGAGACCGTCGTGACGCAGTTTCGCAAGCAGGTCGATGACCTGGAAGATGCCTGGGCGGCGCGCATGACCACCACGCGTTTGCGCGGCAGTGATCTCTTGACCTATCTCCATGCCTGTATCAGCGGGCTCCACCATCCCATCGCCGTGCCGCCGATTCCCGCGTATCTCGATGCCCTGTTAGCCGAGCCCTTTGTGCCGGGCTTTCGGCCGCAAGTGGAAGACTTGCATCTGCGCTGTCTCTCGCTCACCGGCTTTCCCCTGACCTCGGCTCCGGCGATGCTGCGTTATCTCGATGATCTGCCCCTGTCCTATCGCTGGAGTAATCGCTTCATCTTTCTCGATCCGTTCACCGCGCAGAAGAAGATCACCCCCTATCGCCGCACCTGGGCCAATGCCCGCTACAACGTGCTCGCGCATATTCGTATGAGTCTCAATCTCGGCATGCCGACCTACACCAATCAGGATGCCGACCGCATGGCCGCCGATGCCAACGCCGCCTTGGCCGAAGCCAGTGCGGGCCTGGTGCGCTTTGGCTATTACACCTCGGTCGTGCTGCTGTTGCATGAGGATGAGCAGACCGTGGATACCCTGGCGCGCGATGTGCGCGCGGCCTTTCGCAATCATGGCTTTCCCGCGCGTATCGAGACCTTGAATGCCGTCGAAGCCTATCTGGGTTCATTACCGGGACATGGCTATCCCAATGTCCGTCGCCCGATGATGCACACGCTCAATCTCGCCCATCTCTTGCCGCTGCATGGCGTGTGGCCGGGCTTGGCGCACAATCCCTGTCCTTATTATCCCCGCGAGAGTCCCGCGTTACTGCATGCCGCGACCTCGGGTTCGACGCCGTTCCGCTTTAACTTCCATGTCTCGGATGTCGGCCATGCGCTCGTGGTGGGACCGGTCGGGTCGGGGAAATCGACCTTCATCGCCTTCTGTATGGCGCAGTTCTTTCGCTATCCCCACGCGCAGGTCTTTTGTTTTGACAAGGACAATAGCGCCGAACTGCTCACGCGCGCCTGTGGCGGCGAGCACTATGACTTGCTGGAGAGTGACGCCTTGGCGTTGTGTCCATTGCAAGGGGTAGACGACGAATGGGAGCGCGCCTGGGCGGGCGAGTGGATCGAAATCACCCTGAGTCTGCACGGTCTCCGACTTTCCCCAGAGCAACGGCGGGAACTCCTGCGGGCATTGGAGCGGCTGGGCGCGAGTGTCTCCCGCACCATGACCGAGTGCTGCAATACCGTGCAAGAGACCCACATCCGCGAAGCGTTGAGTTATTACACGCTCGGCTCGCCGATGGGCCGCTTGCTCGATGGGCTGCACGATGGGCTCGGCGCGGGACGCTGGCAGACGTTTGAACTCAGTCACCTGCTCAATGCCGGAGAGAAAGCCGCCGTGCCAACCTTGCTCTATCTGTTCCATCGCGTCGAGCAACGACTGGATGGACGCCCGACGCTGATTGTCATTGACGAAGGGTGGATGGTGACGCTCAACAGTACCTTTGGCGAGAAGGTGGAGGAGTGGTTACGCACGCTGCGCAAGAAGAACGCGGCGGTGGTGTTTGTCACCCAGAGTCTGGCCGATTTCGCGCTGCTCAAGAAACGAGAGCTGGTCTTGGAATCCTGTCCGACCAAGGTGTTTCTGCCCAATCCCGAAGCCAACAGCGCCACCATTCGCGGACTGTATGAAGCGGCGGGGTTGAATGGTCAGCAAATCGACCTGGTCGCCAATGCCCTGCCCAAACGCCACTACTATTATACCTCGCCCCTGGGCAATCGGCTCTTTGACCTGGACTTGGGGGAGATCGCCTTGAGTTTCGTCGGGGTCAATCCCCGCGAGGCGAAGCAGCAGATGCACGAGTTGTACGTCGCGCATGGATTGGCATGGCCCGCGGCGTGGCTGCAACAACGGGGATTAAAAGACGCGGCGTTGATGTGGCGGCTGCATCAGTATGGAGAGGAGGGCGCAACATGCGACGTGTGAAATCGCGCGGGACCCTGCGTGTGATACTCCGGCTGATACTCCTGGGCTGGCTCTGGGCGTGGCTGACTCTGGCCCCGGTGTCGGTGTCGGCACAGTACTCGCCGATTCCGGTGATTGACGTCAACGCGGTGATTCAGTGGGTGATCCAGTTGGAGCGGATGATGAAGGAAATCGAACTCTTGACCAAACAGTTCGACGACATGACCCGCAACAGCGCCA
>JABFSC010000430.1 GCA_013140885.1 Deltaproteobacteria bacterium
CAATGGCTCGTCAAGAACACCACGTTTTCGTTTCGTATCTTCCCGCATAAATCTTGATCCAGGGAGAAAGAAAAGTCCAAAGTCCAAAGTCCAAGGTCCAAAGTCTAAGGTCCAAGGTCCAAGGTCTAAAATTAAGAAAAGGAAATCACCTCACCCTTCATTCTTTGTTCTGAATGCTTCTGCGAGGAGCTCGATCTCGCCGCGCGTATGGGTTTCGGTCACGCACAGCAGCAAACAGTCCTTGAGTTCTGGATACCAATCTTCTAGGACGACGCCCGCGATGAGGTTGTGCTCTTTCGCGCGTTGCCACGCCGCGCGCGCGTTGTTGACCTGTACGACAAATTCGTTGAAGAACGGCGCGGCGAATTGTTGGGACGCGGTTCCCCCTTGGAGGAGGAGGTCCCTCGTGTAGTGACTTTTTGTGACGTTCCGTTCGGCGAGCGCGCGCAACCCCTGTTTCCCCATCAAACAGAGAAAGACGGTTGCCGCTAAGGCCACGAGTCCTTGATTGGTGCAGATGTTGGACGTTGCCCGCTCGCGGCGGATGTGTTGCTCACGGGTTGCCAGTGTGAGAACAAATCCGCGCCGTCCCTCGTGATCGAGCGTTTCTCCCACTAACCGACCGGGCATATTACGCACGAAACGTTCACGACAGGCGAACAGTCCAACCCCTGGCCCACCGTAACTGACCGGAATCCCAAAACTCTGACCTTCCGCGACCGCGATGTCAGCCCCAACCTCGCCAGGGGCTTTGAGGAGACCCAACGCCACCGCTTCCGTCGTTGCCGTCACCAACAGTGCTCCCGCTTGATGGGTGACCGCACTGAGCGTCGCCACATCTTCGACTACGCCAAAAACATTCGGATAACCAACAGCCACACAGGCCACTTGTGGACCAAGTTGTTGCTCAAGCGTTCCCGCATCAATCCGTCCGTCCAATCCCCACGGCATTTCGACAATCTGTACACCCGGCACACCGTCGAGATAGGTATGGATGACCTGACGATATTGCGGGTGCAGCGCGCGTGAGACCAACACAGTCGCGCGTTCTGGCAGAATCCGTTTCGCCATCAGGACCGCTTCGGCCGTCGCCGACGCACCGTCGTACATACTGGCGTTGGCGACATCCAAGCCGAAGAGCGTCGTCACCAAGGATTGAAACTCAAAAATGGCTTGCAACGTCCCTTGGCTGACTTCTGGCTGATAGGGCGTATAAGCGGTGGCGAATTCGGACCGTTGAATGATGTGATCGACCACCGCAGGGGAAAAATGCGGATAGGCCCCAGCTCCAAGGAATGAGAGGACTTCAGGACCGCTGTGGTTGGTTTGGGCGAGACTCGTGAGCCGTGTCCGCACGGCGATCTCGGATGCGCCGGTCGGAAGATTGATGGCCGCTTGTGACCGCAGGTCAGGTGGCAGATGAGCAAAGAGGTCATCCACCGAGTTGACACCAAGCGTGGCGAGCATTTCGGCGATATCATGCGCGGTGTGCGGGATATAACGCATCGCCAGTGCTCCTACTCTTTCTCCGCGTCCTCGATAAACTTCTCGTACTCGGCGGCCGTCATCAGATCGTCCAATTCCTCGGGATTACTCATTTCCACGCGGATCATCCAGCCATCGCCATAGGGTTCTTCGTTGACCGTTTCCGGCGTATTGGGTAGGCCCGTATTGACGGTCACCACCATCCCCGACACTGGCGCATAAATGTCGGAGACCGCTTTCACCGACTCCACGACGCCGAATTTATCACCCTTCGTGACCGCCGTTCCTGTTTCGGGAAGCTCAAGATAGACGATGTCACCGAGTTGCTCTTGCGCATGATCGGTGATGCCAATCGTCGCGATGTTGTCATCCATCGCGACCCATTCATGTTCTTCCGAGTACCGTAGCTCTTGAGGAATCTCCATACCCAACCTCCAACCATTCAACTGCGTCGATAAAAGGGACGTGCCACCACGTGCGCGGGGACGTGGCGACCACGAATGTTGACCGCCAGTGAGGTGCCCTCCCCCGCGTGCATAGGAGGGACATAGCCCATTGCGATCCCAACTCCAAGAGAGGGGGATTGGGTGCCACTTGTGACCACCCCAATAGACTGCCCCTCGACGGACAGTTCATAGCCGTGACGTGGAATGCCGGGCGCATCCATAGTGAGACCAATCAGTTGTTTCGGAATACCGACGGTCTGCTGTTGTAATAGTGCGTCGCGACCGACAAACGGACCTTTGTCAAATTTCACTAAGCGCTGCACGCCAGCTTCAAGAGGTGTGGTCTGGGCATCCATGTCGTTGCCATACAACAGATACCCAGCCTCAAGGCGCAACGTATCACGTGCCCCAAGACCAATAGGCGCAATGCCGTCAGCGTGTCCCGCGTCGAGACAGGCATTCCACACCTCTACCGCGCGCTGCGCGGAGACAAACAACTCAAACCCATCTTCGCCGGTATAGCCTGTCCGCGCGACCAGTGCTGGCACGCCGGCAACCTCCCCCGATACCGACCAATAGCGACGGAGTTGGCCAAGATCGAGCGTGGTGAGGTGTTGCACAATGGCGCTCGCGAGTGGGCCTTGCACGGCGATCAAGGCATATTCGTCACTCCGATTCACCATCGTCGCGCGTTCGCGGTTGTGCTCGGTCAACCAGGCAAAGTCTTTCTCGATGTTCGAGGCGTTCACACACAGAAAGTAGTGCTGGTCGGCGAGGTGGTAGACAATGATGTCGTCGACCACGCCGCCGTCGGGATAACAGAGGATCGAATACTGCGCCTGTCCGAGCTGGACGCGCGCGACATTGGTCACCAGCAGTTCCTGACAGACTTCGAGCGCGCGAGGGCCGTGGATTTCGATCTCGCCCATGTGGCTGAGGTCAAACAGCCCAGCTTTGGTCCGGACAGCCTGATGTTCCGCCAGAATGCCGCTGTACTGCACCGGCATCTCCCAACCGCCGAACTCGATCATGCGCGCGCCGAGCGCGCGGTGGGTATCGTAGAGGGGGGTGCGTTTTGACATAGGCATGCTCTCAGCGTTCAGCTATCGGCTTTCAGCCAAACAAGCAGATAGCAACATTCCTATTATCCAATGAACATCCATGCAGCAAGTTACGATATTTTTTTGTCTTGCTGACCGCTGACCGCTGACCGCTGACCGCTCATTATCCTCTCCGCCGCGGTCACCGTATTCGCCAGCAGCATCGCCACGGTCATGGGTCCAACGCCACCAGGCACTGGGGTGATAAACGCAGCTCGCTCTTTCGCGATGGCAAACTCAACATCTCCCCTGAGTTTT
>JABFSC010000468.1 GCA_013140885.1 Deltaproteobacteria bacterium
TGTCCGTGGCGACACAAGGAAAAGCCGACAACATTCCCCCGCATCTTGGCGGCGAGTTGATGCGGGCTATTCTCGCGGATTTGCCATACCCGCATACCCTGCTGGCGGCCGCCGTGCGGCGCGTGCGTGCGGAACACGAAGTGACCTATTCACGCGCCGCGTTGCTCAAAGCCTCTCTCAATCGTGCCACTCGTTACACCAACGCCGAGATAAAGGAGGAACTGAAAGTGTCGCTTGATGAAAGCAACCTCAATACGGGCTATCGACTAGGGCGGTTGTTCGCCGTGCTGGAGAAAATCCAGGAAGAAGCCAACCCAGGCATCAACGCCACGATTCGCGACCGCTACTACGGCGCGGCCTCAAGCACGCCGGTGACGGTCTTTCCCACGCTGCTGAAGCTCAAAAACCACCATCTGTCCAAGTTGGACAATCGCGGACGCGCGGTGAACCTGGAAAAACGCCTTGGCGAGATCATGGACGGCATCAGCGATTTTCCCGCGCAATTGCCCTTGGCGGATCAAGGCCGCTTCGCCGTCGGCTACTACCACCAACGACAAGATTTCTTCAAGTAACAAGCAATGAGAACGCCTCACCAATAAGGAGCATGACGATGAGTATTCAGAACCGTTACGATTTCGCCCTACTGTTTGACGTGAAAGATGGCAACCCCAATGGCGATCCCGACGCGGGCAATTTGCCACGTATGGACGCGGAAACCGGGCGTGGACTGGTCACTGACGTGAGCTTGAAGCGCAAAGTGCGGAACTATGTTGGCATAGTGAAAGCGGAGCAACCGCCATACGAAATCTACGTGAAGGAAAAAGCAATCCTCAACAAACAACATGAACGCGCCTATGAGGCCATTGGGGCTGGGGACCTCCTCAAGAGTGAGGAGAAAAAACGCAAAGGGGGCGACAAGGTGGACGAGGCCCGTGCCTGGATGTGCAAGAATTTTTATGACGTGCGGACCTTCGGGGCGGTCATGTCCATGGGCGTGAATTGCGGACAAGTGCGCGGCCCCGTGCAACTGACGTTCGCGCGTTCGGTCGATCCGATTGTTGCCCAGGAACATTCCATCACGCGCATGGCGGTCACCACGGAGGCCGAAGCCGAAAAGCAGGGGGGCGACAATCGCACCATGGGCCGCAAACACACCGTCCCGTATGGTCTCTACATCGCGCATGGGTTCGTGTCGGCGCATCTGGCCGCGCAAACTGGCTTTTCCGACGACGATCTCAACGTGTTGTGGGAGGCGCTCGCCAATATGTTCGAGCACGACCGGTCCGCCGCGCGGGGAGAAATGGCGACGCGGGGGTTGTATGTGTTCAAGCACGACTCCCAACTGGGCAATGCGCATGCTCATAACCTCTTCGCGCGCATCCAAGCGAAACTGAAAGACGGGGTCACCGTGCCGCGTGATTTTGGTGATTACACTGTCACGGTCAATCAAGCCGAACTTCCCAGCGGAGTTTCGGTTGCGTCATTGGTGGGGTGATCGTATGGAGACCTCCGCTTTCCCCGACGGCAACGAATCTGACGCAATCATGCTCTCAGGGTAGATGAGGATTGAAACATCACAGCTCGCGCCGCAGACGTGAAGTCGAGTTCACCCCGGCTTCGGGAGATAAAGTTGAACAGACCGCGCACCAGATTCGGCTCATGCCGGCGTAGCACCTATCCTTCGAGGTGGGTGAGGATTGAAACGAGGGCGAAGCGGCACGAACGCACTTCGGCACTTTTAGTTACTTGATTCGCGAGGACCGTGAAACCTTTCATCTGAACGGGCGGAACCGCCGTCCACCGCGTGACCCGATCAATGCGTTGCTCTCGTTTCTGTATGCGTTGCTGTTGAGCGATTGTGTCGCGGGCGCGGAAGGCGTGGGGCTTGATCCCCAGATGGGCTTTCTGCACGCCCTCCGGCCTGGGCGACCAGCCTTGGGTTTGGATTTGATGGAGGAGCTGCGCTCGTTCATCGCCGAGCGCTTGGCGCTGACACTGATCAATCGCCGACAGATCACAGCCAAGCATTTCGTGGCGCGGCCCGGCGGCGCGATCTATTTGAACGACGACGGACGGAAGGAGGCGATCGTCGCCTATCAGAAACGCAAGCAAGAGGAGATCACGCATCCGGTGTTGGAACAAAAGACGCCGGTTGGACTGATCCCGCACGTGCAGGCACGGCTCCTCGCGCGAGTGTTGCGGGGAGACCTGGAGAGTTACGTGCCATTTCTGGCGCGGTGAGGAGAGTTTTCTCGTGCAAGTATTAGTGACTTACGATGTCGCGACGGAAAAAGACGACGGCAAGAAACGACTCCGCAAGGTCGCGCAGGTATGCAAGAACTTCGGCCAGCGCGTACAGAAGTCGGTGTTCGAGTGTTTGGTCGATCAAGCGCAGTACGAGCAACTGCTGCGTGACTTGGTCAAATGTATTGACGAAGAGGAGGATACATTACGCATCTATCGGTTAAGAGAGCCCAAGGAACAATTTTGCCGGCATTTTGGGGTCAAGCCGTCGGTGAATTTTGAAGACCCCCTGCTGGTATAAGCGAGGATGCGCGAACCTGGAGTGATGGCACAAACCCAGGGGGGATCGCGTGAGCGCTAACATGCGTATTTTTCAAGAACTTTCTCGTTACACGCGGGTGGTCATGGTTGGATCGTATGCGCGATCCGGGTCAGTCCGCGCGGGCGGGAACAAAACCCCAAGTCCAGCAAGGACTTGGGAGGTTGGAGCAGCACCCATCCTTCGGGGTGGGTGAGGATTGAAACACCACATCACACTCAAGGAGGCGACGACTATGTAGCAGCACCCATCCTTCGGGGTGGGTGAGGATTGAAACTTTTCCATTCCACAACTCATGATCTTTTGTGACCTCGCAGCACCCATCCTTCGGGGTGGGTGAGGATTGAAACATATCTCCGTTTTTTCCTCTCAAGAAGAAATGGGGTGCAGCACCCATCCTTCGGGGTGGGTGAGGATTGAAACAGATATTGAATGTGAACGGGGATGTGATTGAGCGGCAGCACCCATCCTTCGGGGTGGGTGAGGATTGAAACTTTCGCGTTAAGAAATTCCACGCGCGTGGTGGCTTTCGCAGCACCCATCCTTCGGGGTGGGTGAGGATTGAAACACAAGGGCCTGAGTAAATTCCGTCGTGGCGGTGATGCAGCACCCATCCTTCGGGGTGGGTGAGGATTGAAACCTTTCTGGGAAGATGTCTTGTCGCGTCGCGTCACGGCAGCACCCATCCTTCGGGGTGGGTGAGGATTGAAACCTCGCCTCCATCCC
>JABFSC010000660.1 GCA_013140885.1 Deltaproteobacteria bacterium
CCCACATGTACACGGCGTGCGCGATTGGGTATACGGTATCTCAAGAATAACGATTGACAGCAGGATAGACGCGATGATCACACGGACAACGAAACGAGCCGCGGAGACGGCCAAGACCCGAACGCCGTCGGGCGCGGCGCGGACCCTCATCATTCCTAAGAAAACCGGCCCGATTAGTGCCAAGCATATTCGTGACGCCGTGGCCCAGGTGTTTGCCAAGAAACCCGCGACGCGGTCGTAATCGTGGAATCCGCGGCACGCGCGTTGACACAACAGAGTGTCTTTATCAACTGTCCCTTTGACCATGCCTATCGGCCCATTTTCTTTGCTTCCATCTTCGCGGTGCATTACTGTGGCTTTCTGGCACGCTCCGCGCTGGAGATCCGCGACGCCACCCAACCGCGCCTTCACACCATTTGTGATCTCATTGTGACGTGTCGCTTTGGGATTCACGACCTGTCACGGACGGGTCTCGAGCCCGCGAATGCGTTGCCCCGGTTCAACATGCCGTTCGAGCTTGGGCTGTTTCTGGGGTGTCAGCGGTTTGGCGGGCCACGTCAGCGGACGAAATCTGCCTTGGTGTTTGATCGTGAGCCGTACCGCTACCAGCAGTTTCTTTCCGACATCTCGGGCCAAGACATCGTGGCGCATCACGACGACCCCAGACAGGCGCTTATGCAGATTCGGAACTGGCTCCAGGCGGCGGCGCGCCGGCCCGCTATCGCGGGTGGGGCGGCAATCTGGGAGCAATTCCAAGAGTTTCAACGCGATTTACCCCAAATCACCGCCCACTTGCATTTGCGCCTTGAGGAACTCACGTTCCTGGATTACCGCTACCTCATCAGCGTCTGGCAACAACAACGCGATCCGTCGCGCACGCTGACGCGGTTGTAACGGGGAAAGAGTGTTTCTTCGACGACATACGCTTCGTGAGTGATCCTGCCCACAGTGAGTGAGTCCCCGCCGTTGTTCCCGTGACGGGCGTTATGGTTCGTGCGGGCGCGACGGCCGCGCCGTCGGAGAGCACTCGGCGTCGAAGCCCTGGCGATCGCGGTCATTGGACCACAGTGGCAGATGAAGCGCGCGCGCACGCCAGGGCATGCGCGTCCTCAGGATCTCGTTGCGCGAGATCGGCGATTGCCCGCGGCAACGCACGTCGGTACACGAATGCGGGATGCCGGTGGACTGCCAAAAATCGCCAGGGCATTTCGATCAACTCGCTCGCCATGGCATACTTCCACGCCGTCACCGGGCGAGACTCCACCACTTCGTCCGCGGTGAACTCCGCGACATGCACCGTGAGACCAAACTCGGTGAAGACCCGCACTGCGGCTTTCCCCGCGACTGCGGACAAGAGCACGTTAGCGTCCGCGACGACGCTGGCGAGAGGCAGCGAAATCCTCGGCGAGCTGCTGCTCCGCCACGCCCTGTCGCGCCAGTGTTTTTCGAGGCGTTTTCCCAAGGTCGTGGCCAACTCCCGCCGGAGATCATCCGGCAGGCGGGTGGGATCCGCGAGAGGCACATACACGCCGGAGACTTTGCCGTGTCGCGTGACTAACACGGGCTCTGCTCCGCCAAGGAGATGGGCGCTCTTGGCGCGGAGTTCGCGGATGCCTACGATTTTCATAAGAAGATGCCTTCCCTACGAGGCCAACAGCCTACGGGTCGCGTGTCAACAGCTGTGTACACAAGGCCGCACTCAACTGGGATCACCGACGCTGACTTCACAAGGGAGAAGCGCAGTAAGGAAGACTGACTCGTGTCGCCACTCTCCGCACTTATTGTCCTTCCGTCTTTTGAAGTATTTCTAAGGCAATGGTGCCTGCCCCAGCGCGGGCCAAGCCTGCCGTATGGCGGAGACTAATCCCGTGTAGCGCTGCAACGCACGCACATTGCCCACGGCGTGGACCAGGGCCCGGCGCGTGCCGACGATCACACACAACCGTTTGGCACGCGTGATGGCCGTGTACAACAGCGTGCGCTGTAATAACGGCGCATGCAAATCATGCAACACTACGACCACTGCGGGAAATTCTCCCCCTTGCGCGCGGTGAACACTGACCGCATAACCTAACGTCAAGGCCGAGAGTTCTTTCCCGACGAACATCGCTTCCTCGCGGTTGGTCCGCAGCACGGCGACGTGCTTGTCGGGCTGGGCACGGACCAAGGTACCCGCATCGCCGTTGAAGACATTGAGCCGATAGTTGTTCTCCGTTACCACCAGTCGATCACCGACGCGAAACTCTTTCTCTGGTGAGAGCCGTACCCGCTGTCCATCGGGATTGAGTCGCTGTTGCAGTGCTTGATTGAGAGCTTGCGTGCCGATGAGGCCGATATTGAGTGGCGCCAAGACTTGAATGTCCGTAAACGGATCGACACCCAACGTGGCGGGAATCTCGTGGGCGACTAACTCGACGACGCGGGCGAGTGCCTGCGCGGGCTCCGCCGCTTCGATAACGCGAAAGTCGCTGTGCGGATCATCGGTGAGCGGTGGCATCTGACCCGCGCGGATCTGATGAGCACTCACCGTGATGCGACTGGTCTCACTACGGCGATAGAGCTGCGTGAGGCGGACCGTCCGGGCCACGCCCGCGGTAATAATATCGGCCAGTACTTGGCCGGGTCCGACACTGGGCAGTTGATCGACATCGCCAATCAAGACCAACCGTGCGGTCAGTGGCAGTGCTTGCAGGACGTGATCGAAGAGGACCAGATCGAGCATGCTGGCTTCGTCGATGACGAGGATTGAAGTCGCTAAGGGAAAGTCGGCATTCCGCAGAAAGGTGCCCGTACTGGGTTGATACTCCAAAACCCGGTGTAAGGTGGCCGCAGGCAAACCCGCGACTTCGGTGAGCCGTTGTGCGGCACGTCCCGTGGGGGCCGCCGCTAGAATGGCAATGTGCTGTTGGCTGGCCAGTTCCGCTAGTGCTTGGCAGAAATACGACTTCCCCGTGCCGGGTCCCCCAGTCACCACGGTCAGGGCCGACGAGAGCACTGCTTGGATCGCCTGGGATTGTTCAGCATTGAGACCCCGCCGCGACGCAATCTCCTGAGCCACGGTTTCGACCTCTTTCACCAGTGGAGGCACCGGCACGCGGGCACGATCAGTCAAGTCCAACGCCACCCGTTCTTCCCTCCGGCGCATATCGAGTGGGACCAACAAGGTTTCACTCCCCCGTTGATCGACCACCAGATTGCCACCCAATTCGAGGGCACTGCGTAAACACTGCTCTTCCACCACGGCCCAGGAGACTTGGAGTAACTGAGCCGCGCGTTTGACCACATTC
>JABFSC010000115.1 GCA_013140885.1 Deltaproteobacteria bacterium
CTCCGCCGCGGTCACCGTATTCGCCAGCAGCATCGCCACGGTCATGGGTCCAACGCCACCAGGCACTGGGGTGATAAACGCAGCTCGCTCTTTCGCGATGGCAAACTCAACATCTCCCCTGAGTTTTCCATCAGTCATGCGGGAGATGCCAACATCAATGACGACCGCGCCAGGCTTGATCCATGCCCCTTGAATCACATCGGGCTGGCCCACCGCGGATACCACAATATCCGCGCCACGAACCTCCGCGGCGAGGTCCACCGTCTTCGAGTGACAACAGGTCACCGTGGCGTTCTCTTCTAGTAACATCAGGGCAACTGGCTTTCCGACCAGCATGCTGCGGCCAATAATCACCGCCTTTTTCCCGCTGATGGGGATGCCAGTATGCGCCAGGAGTCGCATGACCCCCAACGGTGTACAGGGGCGTAGAGCATCTTCTCCTAACAACAAGCGCCCTTGATTGAACGGATGTAAGCCATCCACATCTTTTTCTGGCGTCAACGCGAGGATGAGGTCGCTCTGTGCGAGATGCGCGGGCAAGGGAAGCTGGACGAGAATGCCATGCACGCCAGGATCCGCGTTGAGCTGGGCAATCAGTCGCAATGCCTCCGTGGCTGAAGTGGAGGCCACCAGATGAGAAGGAAACGAGCGCATGCCGACTTCATGGCAGGCTTTTTCTTTCGTATTGACATAGACACGGGAGGCCGGGTCTTCGCCGATAAGGACCGTGGCCAATCCCGGCGCATGGCCGTGGCGTTCCACGAAGCGCGCGACACGCGCTTTCGTTTCTTGCCGCACGGTTTGCGCGATCGCTTTGCCGTCGAGAATTACACCAGTCGTATTCATTGGCTCCCTACCATACGTGAATCGCTTTCTCCCCGCAAAGAGAATCACTATAATGTAGCGCATGCGAATAGGAATCCCCAAAGAGATGAAAGCGGAAGAGACACGGGTCGCGATCACCCCCAGTGGAGTGTCCGCCCTCGTCGCCCACGGCCATGAAGTGCTCGTTGAGCGGAGCGCCGGCAGCGGCAGTAGCATTCCGGATGATCTCTATCAGGCGGCTGGCGCTCAACTGCTTCCCACCGCCGCTGCGGTGTGGGAACAGGCGCAGATGATTCTCAAGGTTAAAGAACCATTGCCGAGCGAGTATCCCTTACTCCGGCCAGGGTTAATCGTGTTTACCTACCTGCATCTGGCCGCGGACGAAATCCTGACGCGGAGGCTTCTCGACGCCCAGGTGACCGCGCTTGGTTATGAGACTATTCAACTTGATGACGGAGCGTTACCGCTCCTCGCGCCAATGAGTGAGGTCGCGGGGCGGTTGGCGATTCAAGTCGGGGCCTGGTGTTTAGAGGCGCAAAATGGCGGACGGGGTGTATTGTTAAGCGGGGCTTCTGGGGTCAAGCCCGCACGGGTGGTGATCTTAGGCGCGGGGATCGCGGGCACCAATGCGTGTCAGGTCGCGGTGGGTGTCGGCGCCAATGTGAGCATTCTCGATGTGAACCCAGCCCGCCTCCGCTATGTCCATGATATTCTCGGCGGGCATGTCACCACCGTCATGTCCAATCGTGCCAACATCGAAGAAGAAGTGATCGCGGCGGACCTCGTCATCAGCACCGTTCTGGTTCCCGGAGCCCGCGCGCCAAAGTTACTGTCTCGCGCGTTGTTCCGCGCGATGAAGCCTGGCGCGGCGTTCGTGGATATTTCCATTGACCAAGGTGGCAGCGCCGAAACCTCGCGCCCCACCGCGCATCACGATCCTATCTATCGAGAAGAAGACACCGTTCATTACTGTGTCACCAACATGCCCGCCATCGTTCCCCACACCTCGACGTATGCGCTCACCAATGTCACCTTGTCCTACGCCATTGAACTGGCGGACAACGGACTGGCCGCGCTGCGCGACAATCTCGCGCTCCGGCGTGGACTCAATACGTTACAGGGGCACGTGGCCCATCCTGGGGTCGCCGCCGCGTTTGGCCTCCCGTGCGGAGATGTGGAAATGCTGTTGAAGGCGTTGGCCTAAATCAAATCATCCGGCGTGGGCTCGGCTTCATCCCAACTCCCCAGTGTCTTCGACAATGGCACCACCTTTCAGCCGAATGATCCGTTGCGTGCGCTGGGCAAGTTCGAGATTGTGCGTCACCAACAGCAGGGTCGTTCCCACCTCGCGATTGAGATTGAACAGCAAGTCGATCACGACCTCACTCGTTTCCGCATCCAAGTTCCCGGTCGGTTCATCAGCGAACAAGATACGAGGCTGACCAATGAACGCACGGGCCAGCGCCACACGTTGTTGTTCACCGCCAGAGAGTTGGATGGGATAGTGGTGCAGTCGGTTGCCCAACTCGACGCGGTGGAGCAGCTCAATGGCGTGTGGCTTCGCGTGTCGTTCTCCACGCAGTTCGAGCGGGACCATCACATTTTCCAGCGCGGTCAGTGTCGGAATCAATTGGAAGGTCTGAAAAATGAAGCCAACCGTGGTACTGCGCAGCGCCGCGAGGGCTTCTTCATCCAAAGCGTTGAGCGAAACGCCATCAAGCTGTACCGTGCCAGTGGTGGGGCGGTCGAGCCCCGCGCAGATGCCGAGCAGCGTGGTTTTGCCACTGCCGGACGGACCAACTAAGGCACAGGTGGTCCCACTCTCCAGGCTGAAAGAAACCTCGCGGAGGACAGTCAGCGCGGTTGTTCCGCTGTGATACACTTTGCTGATATTTTGGACATTCAGAAGCGGAGAGGTCATGTCATGTTCCATATCCTGTGGGTCACGTTGTTGGTCTTTTGTTGTGGTGTCAGTAGCCTGGGGTGCCGTGGCGGCGAGGAACCCACCAAGCAGAGCGCCGATTCGGCGAAGGCTGAGCCGCATCCTATGCAAAACGGTGGGGCGAGCAAAGCGATCATGTTCTTTGGTGATAGTTTGACCGCGGGCTTTGGCATTGATCCCGCGTATGCGTTTCCGGCTCTGATCCAGGAGAAGATTCGCGCCAACGGCTGGAACTTCGAGGTCATCAGCGCGGGCGTGAGTGGCGAGACGACCGCGGGCGGGCTACGGCGGGTCGATTGGGTGTTGCAACAGCCAGTGGATGTTTTTGTTCTGGAGCTTGGGGCCAACGACGGACTCCGTGGACATCCGGTGGAGAACGCACAAGAGAATCTGCAAACGATTATGGATCGCGTGAAAAGCAAATACCCACAGGTTCGGATCGTGCTGGCGGGGATGGAGCTCCCCCCGAATTTAAGCCGTGCGTACACGGCCCGCTTCCGAGACATCTTTCCTGAG
>JABFSC010000230.1 GCA_013140885.1 Deltaproteobacteria bacterium
GTTACACAGCGAGATGGTTGAAGTCTTACAAGAAGTGATGGCGGCGCAGGGAGAATAGCTCGGAAGGTCGGGGTCCAAATCACGCCGCCCCCGCCATGATCCGATGCGCCCGGTCAACCAATTGCGGCACTTTCCACTCGAACTCATTCGCTTTGGGATTCGAGGCCGTGCCTTCGATGTAATGACGATAGAGCCCCTCAAGAATGATTGCCAGCTTCCACACCGCCAGACAGTGGTAAAATGCGAAATGTTTCATCGTCCGCCCGGTTTTTTCCTCGTAGCGCGCCACTAGTTCCTCACGTGAGTGAAAGCCGGGCTGCGATGTGATGTGGTTACTCTCCTTCGGTTCCGGCTCCGGCGGATCGCCGGTCGGCCCCCAATAGGTCATCACCCATCCAAGGTCCGCCAACGGATCACCAAGCGTGGCCATTTCCCAATCGAAAATCGCCACCAGTTTGGCGGGATGTGGCGTGAACATGACGTTATCGAGCTTGTAATCGCCATGCACGATGCTCGTCGCGCTCTGTTCCGGTAGATGTGCCGTAAGCCATTCCGAGACTTCCTGAAGTCCTGGGAGTGGCCGGGTGCGCGGTAAAGTCAGTTCAAGCTGCCCGGCCCAACGCCGCAATTGCCGTGGCAAAAACCCTTCAGGCTTTCCCAAGGTCGCCAGCGCCGTCTCTTGCCACCGCACGGCATGCAGCTCCGCGAGCGCGTCGATCAACTCCTCACCAATACGTTTCCGGTCCGACATCGCATCGAACTCCGGCGGCAGTTGCTCGCGAATCACCACTCCCGCAAGACGTTCCATGAGATAGAACGGCGCACCGATAACGGCGAGGTCTTCGCAGGCAACCACTGGACGCGGCACCCGCACCCCAGTCGCGGCAAGTCCCGACAGCACGCGAAATTCACGCAGCATGTCATGCGCGGTGGGCAGAATGTCCCCGCGTGGCGGACGTCGCAGCACCCACTGTTTTGGCCCCCACGACACATAGAAGGTTTCGTTCGAGAATCCCGCTTGATGTTTTTCGACGGTGAGGTCCCCGTCTTGCGCTGGGAGCTTCCCGCGCAAGAACGTTTCAAGTTTGGCGACATCAATCAGGGCATCAATTTGTTGACTCATGAGTTTTCCTTTGGTAATCGCTCCCGCCTTTTTGGCTGTGGCAGCCTGTCTTGAATCTGCCTTGAGAGTTCAGCGACAATTTTCCCATCTCGAAGATCCAGCTCTCTCATAATGGCGTCAACTTTTTCTTCCAGCCGAACAATACGCTCTCTATTCTGGGACAGGTTGCTCCGAATATCGCGAAGATGTTCTCGAGTCTCTTCGAGTGACTTCGTTAATGTAATGACGGTTTCGGCGTATTTGAGCAATCGCTCTCCGAGGCTCATACGGTCAGCTCCTGTTTCATTTCCTTGAGCGTTTGATTCATCTCGTTGACCGTTTGCACTGCTTGCTCCAGATGTTGATTAGCGAAGGCAAAGAACGCATCAAGCATTTCTTCGTCCGCAACCGACAAATCTTTCAGCGCCTCGTCAAGTCTTTCGCGAGCATCCATATCTCTATCCTCCGCAGTATAAGGTGTGACCGACCTACTGTTTCGTATCATAATTTTTGCCGAGAAGATGGCCTACTGGGACTCGCGCTCAATCACTCGAATACGGCGGCGGCTTGGGGGTTGCCACGAACAACACTAACGACGCGATACTGGTCGCCACCGCATACGTGAACGCCAGCCGATAACTTCCCGTCGTGTCACGCAGATAGCCAGCGATCATCGGTCCCCACGCCCCTAAGACTCCAGCACCAGCATAGAGAAACCCACCAATCGCCCCGGCATGACGGCGACCAAACAGGTCTCCAATCAACGCCGTGAAGAGGGTCGCCATACTGCCATAGAAAAACCCAAACGCCGCCGCGCCAAGGTACAACACCGTCAGACTCTGGGCGAAGACAAACAACAGATAGGCGAGGATGTGCATGGTGAGACTGAGCAGCAGTCCCTGCTTTCGGCCAATACGATCGGACAAGGAGCCCAAGGACAGACTGCCAATAAAGGCGCACAGTCCCATGAGACTCACCGCCAGTGCGCCCTGCGTGGGTGAAAAGCCAAGGTCCCGCGCATACGACACGATATGCACGAACGGCACCGGGACCGAAAGCAGCATGATGACAAACACGAGGAAAAGCGACCAAAAGGCGGGAAAACGCCAGACTTCCGCTAATGACCATCCTGGCAAGGTCGCCGAAACGGTCTCCACCTTCCGCGCGGCAACAGGAGCGCCTCCGGAAAGAGTGCGCGGCGGAGGCGAGGGATCACCATCGGGAGCGAGCCCCATCAGTTCCGGGCTGCGGACCATGAACCGCGCGACGATGTTCAAGACAAGGACAATCACCACACCACAAGCGAGGTACACCGGACGCCAGCCATAATAGGGAATCAGCGCGGCCAGTAACGGAGGCCCTACCAGGATGCCACAACTGCTCCCACATGAAGCCAGTCCGAGCGCCAATCCGCGTTTACGCTGGAACCACTTCATCACCGTCGTATTACATGGGATGAACGCCGTGCTCATGCCCAAGGCGGCGATGAACCCATAGAACAGATACATCTGCCACGGTTCCGAAACTTGACTGGTTGCGATAATGCCGCACCCCAGCAGCACGCCACCAAAGGCAATCACCACCGTCGGCCCCTTGGAGTCCGTCAGCCGACCGCTCAGCCAACTGCATGCGCTATAGGTCATCGTGTAGAGCGAGAACGCCCCGGCGATGCTCGCGCGTTGCCAGCCAAGTTCCTCCAACATGAACGGCAGAAACACACCAAAGGAATACTGCACACCGTAGGTCAGGAACAGGACGAGAAACGCACACGCGGTGACAATCCAGCCGTAAAAGAAAGGGGGTGGAGTAGGCATTCTGGCCCTCGTTTTGTGCCTGACATGTCGGTGGATGACGCCGCGGACGGATGAGAGGGGGTACCAGGGAAATACAGGAAGTCACTTGATTCCCCTCACTCTCGCCTTCCCACAGGCGGGCATTGGCGTGAAATTAAGAGGCTCCGAAAGTTCCCTCTCCCGGCTGGGAGAGGGTCAGGGTGAGGGGGATCAAGTGCCCCTTCCTTTAACTCGCCTGCAACACGACGTGCGCGGGAGCCAATTCTTGTTCCGGCCTTTTTGGCGAGGGCAGCGTGAGCGCGAGGAACGCGGAGATGAGACCAGTGCCCGTGCTGGTGAGAAACGGAATGGAATAACTGCCGAAGATGTCATACAGCTTGCCACCCATCAGCCCGCCCGACCCCATGCCAATGGCCGCGATCATGAAGAACACGCCAAGGATAGCGCCAATGGAGCGCGTGCCGAAATGCTCGCGGAAGAGCATGGCATACACGGGCATCGGTCCCCCGTAGCCAATGCCAAACGCGATCGCCCACAGGTAGAAAGACGACGGTTCGTGCACTTGAATGAACGGCGGCACCATCACCGCTTGAAGCCCGAGAAACAACGCCATCGCCCATTTGCCGCTGATGCGGTCCGCTAGCATGCCACAGGCGATCTTGCCCACGAGGGCGGAGATGGCCATGACCGCCGCGACTTTCGAGGCTGTCGAACCCACCAATCCCATGTCCGTCATGTGATTGAACCCGTGCAGCAGAATGCACGAGTGACAAATACAGCAGCCCAACACCATGAGATTCAAGGTCCAGAACACCCGTGTCTTCATCGCTTGGGCCAATGTCAAATGAATCGTCGGCATGCGGGAGGCCAATCCCGCCGCGCGACCGGTGGCGGGCCCCTGCGGAGTTTCCGCATCCGAATAATCACGAATGAGCAGTGCGAGCGGGAAGATCAACAGCGACCCTAATCCCAACCACAGGTACACACCGCGCCAATCCGTCTGCGCCAGCAGGTACACGGTTAAGGGCGCGAACACGGCGGGGCCGATATTTTGCGATTGCGCGATGGCCAACGCGAGCCCTTGGTTGCGGGTAAACCACTTGGTGATGAGCGCCGTGAGTGGCACCGCCGCAGCGGAACGCCCAAGCGCCATCACCACGCCAAAGGCGAAGTACAGATGCGTCAGTGATTGAATCTGGCTCATCAGCACCGTCCCGATGATAAAGAGGACCCCACCAACGATGAGCAAGAGGCGCGAACCAAATCGGTCGCTCAGCGCCCCACACGCGAGGTTACCAAGGCCAAAGCAGATCCAGTTAATCATCGACGCGGTGGAGATCGTCCCGCGATTCCAGTCAAATTGTTCGGAAATCGGCTTGAACATGATGCCGAAGGAATCGACGATCCCAAACATGATGAGCGTCAAGAAGAGCCCCGCGAAAACGATGACCCAACCGTAAAAGAACTTCCCCTGTGATTGCTCCATTTCCCCTCCTTGGAACAGTTAAAAGTTATGAGTGATGAGTTATGAGTGAAAAGAGTCGATCTTGCAACTCTGAATTTTCAACTCTTCACTCTTCACTCTTCGACTAAACCTCCCGCCCCATCTTCTCTCCCTCATAAATTACCGCCTCCAACTTACGCGGCGCCACCGCGTCACCGATGCGATGAATAGCCTTGAAGCTGGACCGTAGGTCATGAAACAAGGCGTCGTTTGGACTGCGCATCATCGCCAGGATCACGGTGTCCACCGTCACCGTCCGTCGTTCGCCTCCCCAGATATCGTGGATTTCCACCTGATGATCGGTGATGGCCTCAATAAACTGTTGCGCCGAGAGCGTCACCCCCGCCGCTTTGAGGCGGGGAAAGAGATGCGGCATCTCCAACGTTTTCAGCGTGTCTTCACCAACGAAAAGATGCGGCGTGATCACCTCGACATGCCCCCCACCATTCGCGAGCATCTCCGCCAACCCCAAGGGCAAGTATCCATCAGTTTCATCGAGAATCAGGACACGCTTGCCCAATGAAGTCACGTCCGCGTGTGCCTTCTGGACCGCGTCGGCGATATCCAGGACATACGACTGCGCCACTCCTGGAATCGTTTCGCGATCAATCCGATACGGACTATAGCCGGTGCGATCATATGAAGCCCCGGTGGCGCAAATCACGATGTCGGGCTGCTCGTCCACAATGAGGTCGGTGGTCGCGACCGTCTGCAATCGCACTTCGACACCAGCTTTTTCTAGTGGCCGCGCGAGGTTGTCGATGGCGGCTTGCCATCCCGCGCGGGTCGGTAAGCGTTTCAAGAGATTGAGATGGCCACCCAATTCGCTGGTTTGTTCGTAGAGCGTTACTTTGTGACCACGCTTGGCCGCGACGGCGGCGCATTTCAATCCCGCCGGACCACCACCAATCACCGCGATTTTCTTCGCTCCGCCTTGCGCCACTCGTTTGAGCGACCCCTCTCCCCACTGGCGTTCGCGGCCCATCACCGGATTCATCACACACGTGACTTCCACATTATCAATCAACCGACCGATGCAGACATTGGCCCCAACACAGCGAGTGATCTCGTCTTCACGTCCCTCTCGGCTCTTATTGACGATAAAGGGGTCCGCCATGTGCGCTCGCGTCATCGCCACCATGTCCGCCGCGCCATCGACCAGAATCTGCTCCGCCATGCGCACATCAATGATCCGCCCCACGATAAAGACTCGCGCACGCTCACCAACGACATCCTTGGCCCGTTTCCCGAACGGCACCATGAACCCTTCCGGCACGCTGCCCATGGGAGCCACCGCCACATGGAGCGTATGGTAGCCGCCACCGGAGATGTTGAAGAAATTGAATAAGCCCGTGGCCGCGAAAATCTCAAGCTGCTCTTCCGCTTGTTCTGGCGTGATCCCCGCGGTGCCAAGGAATTCGTCAAACGACAAGCGCAGGCCGAGAGTGAACTCACTGCCCACTCGTTTGCGAATCGCTTCGCCGATTTCAATCACGAACTGACAGCGGTTGCGGACCGAACCACCATAGCGGTCCGTTCGCTTATTAAAGACCGGACTCAGAAACTCGCCCAACAGTTGGCTGTGGGCGGCGTGCACCTCGACGCCATCGATCCCCGCCAGTTGCGCGTTGACCGCCGACTCGCCGAAGCCCTTGAGGATTTCATCAATCTGCTCTTGCTCCATCACCATCGGCGTTTCATTATAAATCACCGAAGGGACCCGTGACGCCGCCCACAGGGGACGCCAGTGATCGATATACATAGTGCCTTTGCCTTGGGTCCCGCACGCGAAAAGCTGCACGAACTGTTTGCAGCCAAACTGGTGCACGGCTGCCGCGAGCTTTTCGTATTGAGGAATCACCCGCCGCTCCCAGGCAATGCAGCCGGCGTGATAGTTCATGCCCGCTGGGTGCACCGCCTGTTGTTCAAGCACGAGCAACGCCGCCCCACCGCGCGCGCGTTCCTGGTAGTAGGCGATGTGACGGTCACTAATGATCTCATCTTTGCCATAGAGCTGGGTATGCCCGGTGACCATGATGCGGTGCTTCACCGTCATAGTGCCAATGGTCAGCGGCGTCCATACTTGGGTAAGAGGCGAAAGAGAATCCGACACAACTCCTCCTTGGTGCACCGGTCTCAATCAGGCAAGAGCGCCGTGCACTTAATTTCCACGAGTAAGCCGGGCATGGCCAAGCCGGTCGTCCCAATTCCGGTCCAGGTCGGCAAGCGATCCAGATTGGTGAAATAGCGGTCTTTCACCTGCATGAAGAGGGACAAATCGCGCATGTCGGTATGATACGTCACCATTTCGACCACATCCTCGAATGTGACCCCAGCGGTGGTCAGCACCTGTTTGACATTCTCGAACGCCTGCACGAACTGCGCCTCTTTGCCTTCGACCACGTTGAGGCTCTCGTCGCGTCCCACTTGTCCGGCGATATACAAGAACGGCCCAGCCTTCACTCCCGGTGAATAGCGAAACCGCTCATGCAGATTCTTCATGCTGGGAGGGACAACGGATTCTCGTCTTGGCATGGTACTCACTCCCTTCCACGTTCCGCGTTGACTTCCGTTCTTGTGTAGTCTAGTGGGGGAACGCCGTCAAATTTTTTGGATGTCACCCGACGTTTCATCTGCATCATCATTCGCTATTTGCATTTTTGTGACAAGGAGGATTCGCGCATGAACCTTGGTATTCTCGTCCCCGCAACCCAAGAAACGAAGAACATCGGCGAGATCGCCCAACGCGTCGAGGCCCTGGGATTTGAGTCTTTATGGATTCCTGAACATCCCGTGATCCCGGTCGGCTTCCAAACCCAAGTGCCAGGCGGTGGCAAACTCCCGGCGCACTATAACCGCTGGGCCGATCCGTTTATCGCGCTCACGGTCGCCGCCACCGCGACGACACGCCTCAAACTCGCGACCGGTATTTGTCTCCTGCCGGAGCGCGAAACGCTCATGACGGCGAAGATCATCGCGACCCTCGATATGTACTCCGGCGGACGCGTGATCCTTGGTGTTGGCGCGGGCTGGCTCAAGGAAGAGACCGAGGCGATGGGCACCAACTTCCGCCTGCGCTGGAAACGGTTGCGTGAGACGGTGGAAGCGCTACGGATTTTGTGGACACAGCCGGAACCGAGCTACCAAGGTGAACTGGTGCATTTCCCGCCCGTGTACTGCGATCCCAAGCCAGTGCAAAAATCCGGGCCGCCGATCTTTCTTGGTGGCCACGTGCCCAAAGCCTTGGAACGAGTCGCGCGGTCGTATGATGGCTGGTGTCCGCTCTCCAACGATCCCGCCGACTACAAAACCAAAGTCGCGACCATTCGACAAATGGCGAAAGAGGCCGGACGCAATCCCGATACGCTGCAAATGTCGGCGTTTGTCGATCCGCTCGAGGGCACGTTGTCGACGGATACCCTGAAAGCGTTCCGCGACGCGGGCGCGAGTCGCATCGTGCTGTTCTCGCAAGCCTTCGCGCAAGAAATCGCCAACGGCAACGCGCTGGGGTGCATTGCGCGCGTCGCGCCGGTCATTGAGCGGGCGCGAAACATCTAACCGCTAACCTCAAAGGAGAAGCATCCATAATGCCATCAACAGTTCTGACCAACCATCTCAATGGTGTGGCCACCATCACGCTGCACCGCCCCGAAGCGCTCAATGCCATTACCACCACCATGCTCGCCGAACTCAAGCAGGCACTGGAAGACGCGGCCCAGGATGACACGATCGGCGTCGTTGTCCTGACCGGTACCGGACGGGCCTTCTCGGCGGGTGTGGACCTCAAAGCGTTGGGCAATCGCTCCCTGGACAAAGGCGGGATCGGTCCGATTCTTGATGATCCCGCGCGCGCGGTGATCGCGACCATCCAGTCGATCGCGAAGGTCGTGATCGCCAAAGTGAACGGCTATTGTTTCACTGGCGCGCTGGAGATCGCGCTGGCGTGTGACCTGATGGTCGTCGCGGAAGAGGCCAAGTTCGGCGATACCCACGCCAAGTGGGGACTGCGACCAACCTGGGGCATGAGCGCCCGTCTTCCACAAGCAGTCGGACTACGCAAAGCCCGTGAGCTATCGTTCACCGCCGACACGTTCACTGGTCGTGACGCCGCGACGTGGGGGTTGGCGAATTCCGCTGTGCCATTGGCGGAATTGGATAAGGCCGTGCAAACGCTAGCGGACAAGATTCTCGCCAACAGTCGCGGGTCACTCTCCGCCTACAAGACGCTCTATAACCAGGGCATTGGCAAAACGGTCGATGATGCGCTCGCCTTCGAAAATGCGAGCGTGTTTTCGATCAGTGATACTGGGGAACGGATCGCGAAGTTTCGTTAAAAGGAGACACAGGAATGGCACAATCTCAGGTCCGCACATTAGGAACCGTGCTGTACGAAAACTTTGAACTGCTCGATGTCTATGGTCCATTGGAGATGTTCGGGAGTATTGGTCCGGAGTTACGCTTGGTCACCATTGCCCAAAAAGCCGGGCCGGTGACCTCGACACAAGGTCCACAAACAGTCGCGCACTACAGTTTCGACAATTGCCCACCGCTCGATTTGATCCTGTTGCCCGGAGGGCTTGGCACCATCGCGGAGTTGGAAAATGAAGCGTTGCTGACCTTCCTGCGGCAACGCGCGGCAAACGCGGAAATCACCATGTCGGTGTGCACCGGGTCGGCGCTTTTGGCGAAAGCTGGAGTCCTTGACGGTCATCGCGCCACCTCGAACAAGCAGTTTTTCATGCTCGCCGCCAGTCAAAGTGACAAAGTCCAGTGGATCGACAAAGCCCGCTGGGTCGAGGACGGCAAGTTCGCGACTTCGTCAGGAGTCTCGGCTGGTATTGATATGGCGTTGGCGATCATCGCACGGCTCTATGGGAAAGAGCGCGCGGAGCGGATCGCTGCTGGCACCGAGTACGAGTGGCATCAAGATTCGACATGGGACCCGTTCATCAAATATCTCAACCAGGGAGATGCCAGCCAGCTTCCACCGCCGGCATCGGCGAATGGATAGTCAGCGATCAGCGGTCAGCCATCTGACCGCTGACTGTTCCGCCGTCGTCACAACTTCGGCAACACCTCCCGCGCCAACAATTCGAGATGCTCCATCTCATCGAAGACCGGATTGAGCATCAGATGTTGCGCACCGGCGCGGGTCAGTTCTCCCAGCTTATCGAGACATTCCGCGAGGCTGCCCCAGAGCGAGACGCGCACCGCCATATCCGCGTTCTTGTAGCGGTCGCCGAACCACTCCCGCAGGCGACGTTCCGCGCGCTCCTTATTGTTGTCGATGGCGATATACACCCGCTTCGAGAGCGGAAACGTGGCGGGATCACGCTTCGCGTCATCCATGAAGCCGCGCAATAACTCCACGTGCTTCACGAAGTCCGCTGACGACGAACTGCCCGCCCCCATCCAGCCATCGCCGTGGCGCACGGCTCGTTTCAGACCAACAGGCTCGCGCGCCCCAAACCATAGCGGTGGATATGGCTTCTGCACCGGTTTGGGTTCCATTGGGATGTTCGTGAAGTTCCAGAACGTGCCCGACACCGTGGCTTTCGGTTGCGTCCACAGCGCTTTTAGGATGTTCAAGCCTTCGACGAACCGACGCGCGCGCTGCTCGCCCGTCACGCCAAAGACCGCCTCCTGCATGTGGGGGCCACCAAAACCCACACCCACAATGAGCCGCCCCTGGCTGAGTTGATCGAGCGAGGACAAACTTTTCGCCAACTGCACGGGATTGCGGATCGTCGGCAGAATGACCGACGTACCAAGTCGTAGCTTGGTCGTCAGCGCCGCCGCGTACGTCAGTAACGTAATCGGCTCCAAGATCGACGTGTCACCAATAATCTGCTCTTGCACCCATAAACTATCGTAGTCCAGGGTCTCCGCCTTGCGCAGAAACGTGTGCAAAAACTGGATGTCGGTAGGCGAACTCGCGAAGGTTTGGGGAATCGCGATCCCGCAGGGAATTTTTCCGGTTGCCATATTTGTTCTCCTCAATCAGTAGTCAG
>JABFSC010000101.1 GCA_013140885.1 Deltaproteobacteria bacterium
ATATCGACGAGTCGCTCTCGTTACCCAAGCATCAGCAAGGACTGGTGGACGGAGTAAAACGGTTTCAACCGAGCGCGGCTATCCAGCAACAAGCCGAAGCCTGGGTCGCCGCGCATCACATGGGGCCACGGCGGACGTAGAAAGTCCAAGGTCTCAGGTCCAAAGTCCAAAGTCAGGAGATGCGGACTGCGGATTCCGAACTCAGTCCTGAGTCCTCAGTCCTTTTTTCACTTGTGACTTTTGCGCTTTGATTTTTGCCTTCTCCCTGCGTGCTTTAGACTTTCCTCACTACCAACACCGGACACGAGGCCTGGCGGACGACCCGTTCGGCGATACTGCCAAGGAGGACATGCGCGAGCCCGGTCCGCCCATGTGAGCCCATGATGATGAGATCAGCCTGCTCGCGGCTCACGGCCTGGCAAATCGCGGTGACCGGTGCACCCACTACCACCCGGGTCTCCACGACGACAGTGTTGCTCCCGAGCTTCTTGACGCACTCCGCCATGCGCTTCTCCGCATCCGCCAACATTTGTTCCTCCACCCGACGTAATTCCGGCAGATAGACACTGTCGGGAAAGGCGAAAGGGGAAATCGGGACCGCCGCATGTAACAGCACGATCTTCGCCTGTGAGTCCGTGGCCATTTGTAGCGCCCAGGTCAGCGCGTGATCGGCATACTCGGAAAAATCCGTCGGCACCAGTATTGTTCGTATTTGCATCGTGCTCCCTCCTGATCTCTTTCAGGCAAAGCCAAGACCACCTCTGGCTGCTCCGCTTGTACACAAATCTTCTCATTCCTGCAAACACTGGCCGCTCTCCTTCTCAAAAACGGGAACCAGCTTGGATTTTCACCAGGGAGTGGCGGGCGCGCTTCTTGCTCCATGTTTCTGTCATCTCGCCGGTCTAAGGAGTGCTCATGCCAGAGGCGAAAAATATCCTCATCGCGGTCGAGCTCCATGAACAACACGCGGTCCCAGTGCTGCAGTGGGCCACACTGGTGGCGCGGCGGACCAATGGTCGGCTGACGCTCCTCCATGTCAATGAGAGCACGGCGGCGCTGCCAACGCGCGGAGAGTTTGCCAGTGCCAGTGGTATGGCACCGGATGCGGTCGAGCGCTGGCGTCACCACTACGAGACCACGACTCGTGCGGAATTACAGCACTTGCTCGCGCAACACTGTGGTGGCGTGCCCGCCAACGTCCTCCTCCCGGAAGGGCGTGCACCCGCGGTGATCCTCGGGGCAATCGAAAGCACGCAGTGTGACCTCGTGGTGATGGGCACCCACGGCCGTCCGTGGTACGAACGCGCGCTCATCGGCAGTACCGCCGAAGCGGTCTTGCGGGCCTCTCCTACCCCGGTGTTGATTGTGCACAATACCACGGCTCCGCCGACTCCCCCCCAGCTCTCACGGATTCTGTTTCCCACTGACTTCAGTCCGACTAGCGGCCCCGGCGAGGAGTGGACCCGGTTCTGGGTGGCGCATGGAGTCCACGACGTGCGGCTCGTCCACACGGTCGAGAATCCGCTTCTGGATCTCTATCACCCCGATACAGTTGATATTGATATGCGTCGCTTGATGGAGGAGTCTCGGCAACACCCTCCGCGGTCAGCCCAACCGTTCTGGGATCATGCGCACCAATTGGCCCACACCAAACTAAGCCAGTTGCGCCACCAATTGCTCTCCACGGCACAGGGATCAAGCCACATCGAAATCATCGTGGATGAAGGGCCAGCGACCGACCATATTCTGCGTGTCGTGACTCAGAGCAATCCTGATCTGATTATTATGGCCACCCACGGACGCACGGGAGTTCCGCGCTTCCTGCTGGGCAGTGTGACCAGTAAAGTCGTCCGCGCGGTGTCCTGCCCAGTGCTCGTCGTTCCCCACCCCCAATAAATCAAGAGAGAGGAGTCAGTTCCATGAAAGCACGAGATGTGATGAACAAACGGGTCACGGCGGCCACCCCGCGCGCCATTGGCCGTGATCTCGCTCAGCAATTGTTATCTGGGATGTATAGTGGCTTGCCCGTGGTCGACGCCAACGGCGCCGTCATTGGCGTGGTGACCGAATTCGATCTGCTCACGGCGATGCGTGAAGGGAAAGACCTGCAAACCGTGAAGGCGGAGGAGATCATGGGACAACCGGCGGTGTGCGTGGAAGAAGATGACCCCATCGAAGCCGTGATCGCCAAAATGACCAACCACCACATTATCCGGGTCCCAGTAGTACGCAACGGCAAACTGGTCGGCATCATTGCCCGCGCCGATATTCTCAGCCGCATGATCGAACCAGAGTTCGTCACGGTTTTTGGCGGGCAGGAGACATAAAAAGACGGGGGACCAACGACCGGAAAAGTTCGAAGTCCACACTTCGTTTTTCGCCTCCGGTCTTTCGTCCCCCGTCGTATTGCGGGTTACAGATAGGTCATAATCCAATTTAATGGCAACGGCGTGCTGTCGTAACCCGCCGAGGTCGGCTTGCGAAAGAGCGCGCCAGAAATCCCTTGACTGAGGTCGGACATCTCTTGCCCCAACAGAATGAGGAGATCGTCGAGAGTGACTACCCCCAGCACCTTGTCCTCGCCATCCACAATCGGGACACGGCGCACGTGATAGGTATGCATCACCGTCGTGAGATCGTGGAGCGTACGGGTGACGGGGATCGTCGTCACATTCGTGCTCATCACCTCGCGGACTTTCGTCGCTTGCGGATCACGTTTTTCCGCGGTGACCTTCAGGGCGATATCGCGGTCCGTGAGAATGCCACACAGTTTCCCATGCTCTTCAATGAGCAAGCAGCCGACATTCTTCTCTTGGAGGACATGGCAGGCGTCAACAATACTCCGATCAGGGGTAAGCGTAACCGGTGGGCGTTGGCAGAACTTTTGAAGTGACATGGAACACCTCCTTCTTGCTGGATGCATTGGTTATGTGTGTTAATAGTCGCATCTCCTCGCAAGATACTTGCCGGACGAAAGAGAAGAGAATCGGGGATACAAGCGGACATTTTCTCGGAACCGCGAAAAGCGCGGCGAAAATTTCTCGGGTTTGTGAAGGTGGGGGCAATCCAGAGGGTTCCGTACTTTCGTGCTCGTTCAACCCTTTGTGGGAGAGATAAGGAAATCCTCAGGGTGGAGAGGGCGGCGTGCCTGTCGGGGCCTTGCTCTCGCGCGGCGCTCACACCGCCGCCGCTCACCACGTCTCGCCAAACGGTCGCAGTTCCACATGAAAGGACCAAGCACTCCGGTCTTGATGGGTCACGTGCCACACTTCGTCGG
>JABFSC010000402.1 GCA_013140885.1 Deltaproteobacteria bacterium
GTGATCTTTTCCTTATGCGGATCGCCCCAATTCGTCAGAACGTAATCAGCGGTTTGACGATGTTGTCTTCCTTGGTCACCATCATCTGAAACGCGCGTTCGACTTGCGAAAAAGGAAAGCGATGCGTCGTCAAGAGCGTCGGGTCCACGCGGCCCGCTTCCAACAGGCGGAGCAAGCGCACGATCCGTTCGCGTCCGCCCGGACAGAGCGCGGTACGAATCTGCTTGTCCCCCATACCGAGTCCAAACTCCGGTAAGGGAATGGAGAGCGTATTGCCCGCTTCTCCATGATAGCCAACGTTGGAAATCGTGCCTCCTGGTCTGGTGGCCTTGATGCAGTTCTCGAACGTGACGGGATGTCCCAGCGCTTCAATGGCCGAATCCACGCCCTCACCATGCGTGAGTTGGAGAATTTGCGCCGCCACATCACCTTGCGTCGGATCAATGACAACGTCCGCGCCCACTTTTTTCGCGAGCGCCGCGCGATCCGGTTTTGATTCCACCGCGATCACCAACCCGGCACCCAGCAAGCGTGCCATCATCGTCGAGCACAGCCCCACCGGCCCCTGGGCAAACACCGCCACCGTCCCGCCTGGCGGAATGTTCGCGTTTTCCGCTCCAGCTAGGCCGGTGGTCATCATGTCGGTGGTGTAGAGGGCTTGTTCATCACTCAACGACTTCGGCGTGGGCGCGAGGTTGTAGTCCGCATCGTTGACGAAGAAGTATTCGGCCATATTGCCGTCACGCTGAGTCGTGAACTTGTATCCGCCCAGCATCCCGCCGCACTGTGAGGTAAATCCGCGTTGGCAATTATCGCAGTGCCCACAGGGCGTGATCGCGCAGACCGTGACCCGATCCCCTTCCTTACAGCGTGTGACGTTGGCTCCGGCTTTGTAGACGATGCCCACGCTTTCGTGCCCCAACACACGGCCTGGAGGAATCGCGATCACCCCGCGCACCGTATGCACATCCGACGTGCAAATCAGCGCGGCGGTCGTTTTAATCACGGCATCATTCGGTCCCAAATCCGGAATCGGTTTCTCGATGACACTGACTTTTCCGGTTTCCACGAAGGCGAGTGCTTTCATTGTGTTCTCCTCGGGCTTAATAGGTGACGACTGAACGAATGGATTCTCCCGCGTGCATGAGATCAAACGCGCGATTGATGTCGGTGAGTGGCATCTGATGGGTAATCAGCGGGTCGATCTCAATCTTTTTGTCCATATACCAATCAACGATTCTCGGCACATCGGTACGCCCCCGTGCGCCACCGAACGCCGTGCCTTTCCAGACTCGTCCGGTGACCAGTTGGAAGGGGCGCGTGGAGATTTCGGTGCCCGCCGCCGCGACGCCAATAATGACCGACACTCCCCAGCCTTTGTGGCAGCACTCCAACGCCTGACGCATGACGTTCACATTGCCGATACACTCGAACGAATAATCCGCGCCGCCTTTCGTGAGATTCACCAGGTACGGCACCAAGTCGCCTTGCACGTCGTTGGGGTTGACAAAGTGTGTGAGTCCAAATCGTCGAGCGAGTGCCTCACGCTTGGGATTGAGATCGACCCCGACCACCATGTTGGCACCGACTAAACGACACCCTTGGACCACATTGAGTCCGATGCCACCCAAGCCGAAGACGACGACATTCGCGCCCGGCTCGACCTTGGCGGTATTCATCACCGCGCCGATGCCCGTGGTGACGCCACAGCCGATGTAACAAACCTTATCAAAGGGCGCGTCCTGGCGAATTTTCGCCACGGCGATTTCAGGCAGGACCGTGAAATTCGCGAAGGTCGAAGTGCCCATGTAATGGTAGAGTGGGGTGTTGCCCAGCTTGAAGCGGCTGGTGCCATCGGGCATGACGCCTTTGCCTTGGGTTTCACGAATGGCCTGGCAGAGGTTGGTTTTGCGCGACAGGCAATACTCACACTGCCGACACTCCGGCGTATAGAGCGGAATGACATGATCGCCAGGGCGGACACTGGTCACGCCGCCACCAATCTCCACCACAATGCCAGCGCCCTCGTGTCCCAGCACCGAGGGAAACAGCCCTTCGGAATCAGCACCGGAGAGCGTATAGGCGTCGGTATGACAGATGCCTGTCGCTTTGATTTCAACCAGGACTTCTCCAGCCTTGGGTCCTTCGAGATCGACGGTTTCGATAGCCAGCGGTTTGCCTGGAGCATGCGCGACAGCGGCACGGACTTTCATCGTGGTGTCCCCCCCTCACAACATTCTGGAAAGCATTTGACCGCGCGCACTCTAGCCGAAAGCGGTCCCGGTCAGCAAGTGGAGTTCAGAGGGGGGAACGTGAGGATCACCGTACAAGAATGCCAAGAAACCCGTGCCGCCCGGTGGCATCGTCAAATCGTCCCGCGATGTTCCCCTGTTCGTCAAGACCATGCACTTCCGTCGCGATCGTTCCCGCTCCGGGGAAAGTGATAGCCCGTAACTGATGCTTGCGTGTGAGCACGTAGCCACGCATCTGTCGCGACGCGCAATCCACATACGCCCCGGCGAGGTCGCCGGCATCATTGGTATCAAAGAGGAAGGTCTCACACGCCTGTGGAACATCGAATGGCTTGAATTGTCCGTACGGGGTCAGAAGGAACCCATGATTGACGTTGTCACGCGTATAGATGCCGACGATAGTGCCATCAGAACGGATGCCTTCCGCGCGGGTGCTGTGGGCGCCAGGGTAGTCGAAAAAGACCACCTTCCCCTCGATGAGCGAGAAGCCACGAAAAGTGAAGTCCGCTCTTTGGACGGCACCAACGACGTGGCCGTGGTCATTCAGTCCGAGTAACGCGGTGCCCTGATAACCGTCAATGTCAATAACGATGGGATTTCGCTCCAAGGAGGCGAAGGGAACGACGGGGCTGAGCGTCTTCTTCCACAACGCAGCCCAGGGCTTACGGGGCCATATTGTCCCGACGCGTTTTCCCTCGGGGAGGTCGGCACTGCCGACGAGACCAACATTGCTGATAGCGATAACAAAATTGACGAAACTGCCGTTCACATTATACGTCGTGAACGTTCTCGTTTTCTGGTTGGCACCAAAGGCGTTTTGTCGGTTGGTGAAATAGGTGCCAACTACGACTCGCCCGCCCTTGGCGAGATCAAACAGCGATGTGTTCGTGCCCGTCGTATGTGGCACGTCATAGCGAGTCAGCCGGTAGTTTCGTTGCGAGGCTTGGGCGTATCCAGAAACGGTGAAGATCAGTCCGACGAGAACGACAAGTGTAAACCGTACGCTTCCCATTGGTTCTCC
>JABFSC010000348.1 GCA_013140885.1 Deltaproteobacteria bacterium
CAGCCAATCAAGCGTGGGGTCTTTCGACAACACCTCGTTGCCCTCGGAGAAATCGAACCGTCCGCCCTTGAGCATCAGGCCCTCGACGCCCACTTTCTTGAGGGTGATGTAGGCTTGTTTGAGAAAAATGTTGGTGTCGTTGCGCCGCCGATTGTGGGCGAAATAGACCGCGCCGAGGCCGAGCGCTCCTTTCGGTGCTGGCGCGACGGACTCGTCTGGTAAGTTGACCAGCGAGGAGTTCTGGGCCTCGAAGACCACGTCGAAGGCATCGTCTTTCCAGGACACCATGCCGCGCGCGACCGAGCCCATGAAATTGTAGTTGCTTTCGTAGGGGCCTTTGTCGTCGAACCAGCCCCAAAATTCGCCGCGTAAGCGAAGACTGCCGCTCACGGACAGTTTGGGGGAAATTTGGGACAGGACATATTCGCTCCGTGCCGTGGTGGGAATGCTACAGAGCGTCGCGATGCTCGTGAGCACCATGAGTGAACGTTGGATAGATCGCCTCATCATCATCTTCCTCCTCCTCCTCAGTCTCAGTGAGTGGTAGCGTAGCTCCCGATTCGAGAAAGCTCAAGAGTTGGTCGCGGGCGGGGTAGTACGCGGGGTGTTCGAGTATTTTGCCACGTACTCGTGGCCGTGGCAGCGGCACTTGCATGATGCCGCCAATGGTCGCGGCTGGTCCATTGGTCATCATCACGATGCGGTCGGCGAGCAAGAGCGCTTCATCCACGTCGTGGGTGACCATGAGCACGGTTTTGCGGGTGCGCTCGCAGAGTTGCACGAGATGATCTTGCAGTTCAAAGCGGGTGAGCGCGTCGAGCAGGCTAAACGGTTCGTCGAGCAGCAGCACTTGGGGCTCGACGGCGAAGGCGCGGGCAATGCCGACGCGCTGGCGCATGCCCGCCGAGAGTTCCTCTGGCATGCAGTCGCCGAGCCCATCCAAGCCGACTTGCGTCAGGTAGCGGTCGGCTATCTGGCAGCGTTCCTCATGGGTCTGGGCCGCGTCTCGTGGGGTGATAGCGAGCAGCAGATTGTCCCGCACGCTCATCCACGGCAGCAGGGCGGCGGATTGAAACACCACCCCACGGTCACGTCCCGGACCGGTGACTTCCTTGCCAGCGACGACCACATTGCCTGACGTTTCCTGGTTCAGTCCCATCAAAATCGAGAGCACCGTGGATTTGCCGCACCCGGAGTGCCCAACGATGCACACGAATTCTCCCGCCCGGACTTTCAGGGTGAAATCTCTGACGATCACCGCCGGGCCGGTTGGCGCGGGGTACTCCTTGCGTACTTTCCACAGTTCGATCATCCACGGGTCCATGGTGTCCGCCTCCAATACGTGGGTTATCCTTCGGGCTTTAGGGCCGGGTTCAAGGCCGGGTTCAGAGCGAGGGCAGGGCGCTTCACTTCCGGTGAAGTCGCCGCCTCGTGTTCATCGTGATATTTTTCCCCTTCCAAGAACCGCACGATCGCTCGTCGCGCCTGCTGGTATTCCGGGACCAGGCTGAGCCGGTGACGGCTGCGTGGCCGGGGGAGAGTGATGTCAATCGGCTGGCCCAAGGTCGCCGCTGGGCCTCGTGTCAGGGGGTACACCCGATCGGCGAGGAAGATGGCTTCGTCAATGTCGTTGGTGACCATGATCACGGTGGTCTTCGCTTCACTCCAGATGCGCGCCAGTTCGTCTTGCAGGGTCGCGCGGGTCAGCGCATCAAGCGCACTGAGGGGCTCGTCGAGGAGCAAGAGCCGTGGCTCCATCGCCAGCGCCCGCGCGAGGGCGACGCGTTGCCGCATCCCGCCCGACAGTTCGCGTGGTCGTTTATTGGTGGCCGCCGTCAATTTCACCAGATCCACGAAATAGTGGGCATGATCTTGGATCGCGCGCCAATTGCGCTTGGGAAAGGCGGCGGTGATGGCCAACGCCACATTCTCCAAGACGGTCAGCCACGGCAGAAGCGAGTAGTTTTGGAACACCACCGCGCGTTCCGGGCCTGGGGCGTCCAGCGGTTGGCCCCCGAAGCGGATCGCGCCACGGTCCGGCGTGGTCAGTCCCGCGAGGAGGGAAATGAGCGTGGTCTTGCCCGCCCCGGAACAGCCGACAATCGCGGCGAATTGCCCTTCGGGCACGGTGACCGAGAGCTGAGTCAGGACTGGTTTCGCGCGGCCAGGGAAACTCTTTTCCACTCCCTGCAATTCAAGAAGGGGCGGTACCACCCCCGGTGGCGGCACCACTTCCTTGAGCGGGGCGCGGGGTGGTTGGTCATGTCGTGGATTCTGGGTCTGCACGAGTTAGCTCCTCTGGAAGTGGATTTCCGCCAAGCTCATCAGCCAATCTAGGAAATAGCCAATCAAACCGATGGTGATGATGGCCAAGATGATGTGCGAGTACACCAAGCTGTTGTATTCCTGCCAGAGGAATCCCCCGACCCCAGGTGCGCCGGTCAGCATCTCCGCCGCGACGATCACCAGCCAGGCGATCCCCAGACTCAAGCGATATCCAGTAAAGAGATAGGGAATGGTGGCGGGAATGATGATCTTGGTGAGCATCTGCCAGCGTGACAACCGGAGCACGCGGCCCACGTTCAGATAGTCTTGGTTGATACTGCGTACACCGACGGCGGTGTTGATGACCGTTGGCCACATGGCGCATACGGCGATGGTGAACAGCGCCGCCGGTTCGGAGCGTTGGAAGAGGATGAGTCCGAGTGGTAGCCAGGCCAGCGGAGAAATCGGGCGCAGAATTTGGATCAGCGGCTCGAACGCTTGTGTGAAGTTGCGCGAGAGGCCCAGGAGAAATCCCAGCGGCGTCCCAAGGATAATGGCCAAGAGATAGCCCTGCGCGACGCGCTTCAGACTATAAAAAGCCAGGAGGCCGATGCCCTGGTTCATTTCGCCTTCCTTGAAGAAGGGGTCGAGCACATAGCGCTTTGACTCTTCCCAACTACGAAGCGGGGAGGGGAGATCGGGGGCGACGGTCGCGCTCAAGACCGACCACAGCACGAGCACGCAGCCGATACCGGTCAAGGGCAATAGTAAGGTTATCACGCGTTGTTTTGTCATTTCTTGTTCCTTCGGAACGGTGTTGGGGGCTGGGTGTTAGGGGCTGGGGTGGGGGAGGAACTAGGGACTTGTTTCTTTTTCTCTACCCCTAGCCCCCAGCACCTAGCGCTCACGCCTCAGCGAGATTCTTCACCGCGAACGCCGCGGCGTATTCTTCCGGTTTCGTCGGATCAAAAGACCCGCCATCGAAAAAGGTTTCATTCTTGAAGTC
>JABFSC010000205.1 GCA_013140885.1 Deltaproteobacteria bacterium
CAAGGGATCGCGTTCCGGTAACAAACACACCCCGGTGCCGAGCTTGATCGTCTTGGTGACCGTCGCCGCCACGGTGAGGGCAATAAAGGGGTCAGCCCATTGCATGTAGTGCTCCGGCATGTGGCCATCGCGCGAGGCGGGGAACGGCACGCTCCGGCGCAGTGGAATCACTGGATGTTCAGGAATCCACAGGGAGTCATAGCCCAGTGATTCTACCAATCGGGCAACCTCGGCGAGGTCCGCGCTCCGCGCCGTGACCGTCGTTGAAATACCAATGTTCATAAGGGTGCTCCTCGTCTGGCCTTACTCCAGATCGAATAGGCGCGTCAAGCTGTCCGCCGTTCGCCTTGACTTCATGGCCGGAAGCTGGCATCCCAATGGGAATTCATGAGAGATGAGACCTTGAATAAAAAGGAGGACTGAAACGATGAGTGCAGCAGTCACACAATTCCAACCAAATGGTATTCCGACTCCAGCGGAGTTGGGGTTCGACCCAGCGGAGATGCGGCGGAAATACGCGGACGAGCGCGCGAAACGGTTACGCGCGGACGCCAACCATCAATACCAGGAAATCACTGGCAAGTACGCGCATTACAACACGGACCCCTACGTTGATCCGGGCTTCACGCGCCCCGCGATTCGCGAGGAGCTGGATGTCGCCATCGTCGGTGGCGGATTTGGCGGCCTGCTATCGGCGGCGCGGCTGCAGAAGGCGGGGATCACCAACATCCGCATCATTGAGAAGGCTGGGGATTTTGGCGGCACCTGGTACTGGAACCGCTATCCCGGCGCGCAATGCGACATTGAGTCCTACGTCTATCTGCCGCTACTCGAAGAGACCGGCTATATCCCCAAGGAAAAGTATTCCTTCGCGCCGGAAATCTTCGCGCACGCGCAACGGATCGGCAAACACTTCAACCTCTACGAGCGCGCGTGCTTCCAGACGCAGATTAAAGAGGTGCGCTGGAACGAAGAGACCGCGCGTTGGACCATCACCAGCGATCGCGGCGATGTCTTTCAGGCGCGCTTTGTCATCATGTCGAGTGGACCGCTGAACCGGCCCAAACTGCCCGCCATCCCTGGAATCGAGAAGTTCAAGGGCCACACCTTCCACACCAGTCGCTGGGACTACAATTACACTGGTGGTGATACCACTGGCGGCCTGCACAAACTCGCCGACAAGCGCGTGGGCATCATCGGCACCGGCGCCACGGCGATTCAGTCCGTCCCGCATCTCGGTGAACACGCGAAGCAGCTCTATGTGTTTCAACGCACGCCGTCCTCGGTGGACGAACGTGGCAACAAGCCGACCGATCCCGCATGGGTGAAGACGCTTCGGCCCGGCTGGCAGGAGTATCGCAACACCAACTTCTGCTCGCTCTTGGCTGGACTTCCTGTCGAGGAAGACCTGGTTGGCGACAAGTGGACCAGCCTCTTCAAGAACCTCTCCAAGCTGATGGCGGGCAAGGGACAATCGGAGCTGTCCGACGAAGCGAAGGCGTTCCTGTCGGAGGTCGCTGACTATCAGAAAATGAACGAGATTCGTGATCGGGTGTCCTCGATCGTGAAAGACCCGGCGACCGCCGAGGCGCTCAAGCCGTGGTACGGCCAGTGGTGCAAACGCCCGACCTTTAACGATGACTACCTTCCTACCTTCAACCGGCCCAATGTGAAGTTGGTGGACACCAAGGGCAAAGGCGTCGAGCGCGTCACCGAGAACGCGGTGGTCGTGGACGGCGTCGAATACGAAGTCGATTGCATTATCTACGCGACCGGCTTTGAGGTTGGGACCGCGTATACCCGGCGCTCGGAATTCGAGGTGTATGGCCGCAACGGTGAGTCTCTCACTGACTACTGGGCGAAGGGAATGAAAACCTATCATGGTTTTCTGAGCCACGGTTTCCCGAACCTCTTCCACATGGGGCTCACGCAGACGGGGCTCGCGCCGAACTTCACGTACATGCTGAACGGGCAGGCCGACCACATCGCGCATATCGTCGCGCAAGTAAACGCGCGCAACGCAAAGGCGGTGGAGCCGACCCCTGAAGCCGAGACGGCATGGGTGAAGCTCGTGACCGCGCCGACCTTTATGACTGAGTATCAGAACGTGTGTACGCCGGGGTACTACAACGGTGAGGGAAAGAAAGAGGGGCAAGGCTTTCTGGAGAGCCAATACCCTGAGGGCGCGGTGCCCTTTTACAACATGCTGGCGCGCTGGCGTGAACAAGGGGACTTCCAAGGCCTCATTGTGAAGTAGGGCTCTGAGGGCAATGACATTAAGTTAAGCCGAAAGGCGCTGCTCGCAGCAAATCGGGGGTTGAAACCCCCGGCTACCCTCACCTGCCGCTCTGCGGCGTATTTGGCCTCGCGTAGCGAGGTAATGAGGGTAGCCGGGGAGTTCAGTCCCCGGCGAGGGCGGCGTGGGGTGATTTCTTCCGTGCCAAACACTTCCTCAACTTAATGCCATTGCCCTAATGATTGCACGGGGTCTCTAGTAAACCCGCGCACGAACTCGCTATACTGCCCGCCGTGACGTTCGCATTTGAAGCTCTTCTTCCCGCATGGATGACCTACATTAGCGGAGAGGTGCCCATCCTCTTCGTCGCTCCCCACGGCGGGCGCCGCCCGGCTGACGCTCCTATTCTCGACAGTATCAAGGTCAACGATCTGCACACCGCGGACTTGACCACCCAACTTGCCGCTCGCACGCGCGGCTATGCGCTCATCAATCATTCGTGTGATCGCAACGAAATCGACCTCAACCGCATCAGTCAGGTGCGAACGCACGCGCCGTGGATGTTGTCCGCGCTGGAAGAACTGCTCTCACGTTTGGTCGCGCGGCATGGAGCGGCCCGCGTATTCTTCGTACATGGGTGGAATGTCGTCCAACTGGTCTGTGACCTTGGGGTTGGCCTGAAACAGCGTGGAGAAAACATTATCCCAGCTAGTAAGTGGGCCGCCCCAACGTTAAGCGCGGACTTTTTTGCCCAGCACCTGTTACCCTTTCGTGACGCGGCCCTGGAGCAAGGGATCGACGTGGCCTTGGGTCGTCGCTACCCAGCAGCCGACAAAAACAATGTGATGCAACTGTTCAGTCGCCGCTTCGCCGAGGACCCCTCTCCACAGATTCGCGCGCTGGCGCGGTTAAGCATGAGCGGACAGGTCAACGCCGTGCAGTTTGAGCTTGGGGTGGGATTGCGCTGGCCAGGAGCGGAACGCGAACGCTTTGTGACGGTGTTCGGCCACACTCTTGGACAGACAAAGCAGGAA
>JABFSC010000136.1 GCA_013140885.1 Deltaproteobacteria bacterium
GGACAGGACAACTTTATGCGGCTTTCGTTTTTGGTACCCGCTCCGCGCGTCCGGCGGAAAGGGTATGTCGCCGACCGCTGACTCGTCGAAACGGGGAGAGCGGTCCGGTTGCGCTTACCCGCTCATATTGAGCGAGGAGGCGTCCTTTCCAATCGCGGAGCCCACGCCGGAGATAGGTCGGTTCAATATCAAGGGCGGTACAGATATTTTCAAATGAAAACGGCCATTGCGTGTCGGATTCACTGACCCATTCTTCCGTTTCACGGAGCAGTCGCCGCTGCCGTCGCGTCAGTCCACGCACGGACTTCTGAAATGTTGAAATGGCGTCTTCCATGACGGCCAACATCAGCCGTTTTTCCGGCTGAGCTGAGTGTTCGACCTTGATGCGATCAAAAAATTGCGAAGGGACCATGAGATCGGATTCAAGATTGCCGAACGTGCGTTCTTCCATTGCTTCGTTGACCATTGTGACACCTCCAACTATGACCAAAACATCGTAAAGTTCCCCGAATGCCGAGCAGGAACCGTGCCACAATGGGATGCCGACAAAACTGTGAGGTTTCCGCAAACAGCCGGTTTTTGCGGGACAGGACTGAGGCAAAAGAAGACAGCGAAAATTTGACGAAATGTCTTAAAATGCGACGCCCATTTTGTTGACAGGGGTTACACTTTTTTCCATCGTCACTTGTGGTAGGGTGAGCGCCACCAAGAGGACACATGCCGATGCAATACCAATGGCCGTGGCGGACTCTCCAACTCGCAGGGCTCGTCTTTCTTCCGAGCTGTGTGACCCATACTGAGAGCATCCCCTATCGCGGCTACGACCCCTATCGCGACGAGAGCGCCCTCGACGAATTGAAGCGTGAGTTTGGCTGGCGAAAAAATAAATACGGAGAGATCGAAGCGCCGTACACGCGGGCCGCACGGAGCGTGAAAGAGACCGCGTCGGAGTGGTTCTCCGATGAAGAGCTGGGAAGAGGAAGTGCGGGGGAATCGTTGCAGCAGCTTAAACAGGACCAGGAAGAGGCCATTCGTCGGTTACAGGAAATGCAAGAGCAAGACCGCATTGACCAATCTGACTGACTGCTGAGCGCAGAGCGCGCACCGCACGAAAAGGAGATGTATGAAAGCATTAGTTGTCGGGGGGACCGGGCCGACCGGGCCGTACATTGTGAACGGCTTATTGGAACGTGGGTACGAGGTCACGATTTTTCACCGCGGCACGCACGAGGTGCCGGAAATTCCTCCCCAAGTGGAACATATTCATGGAGACCCCCATTTCCGCGAAACGATTGATCCCGTCTTAGCTGGACGGACGTTCGATCTCGCGGTCGTGATGTATGGGCGGATTCGCCTGCTCGCCGAGGCACTGGTGGGAAAAATTGGGCGTTTTGTCGGGGTTGGTGGAGTGGCCAGTTATCGGGGGTATATGCAACCGAACCGGCTTTTTCCCGCCGGGTTACTGGCTCCCACGCCAGAGAGTGCTCCGGTCGTCGCGAGCGAGGAGGAGCTGCGATTTTCCTATTTGATCGCGATGACCGAGCAAGTGGTGCTGGAGCACCACCCCACTGCTGCTTTCTTCCGCTATCCCTACATTTATGGCGCGTACCAATTGGTGCCGCGAGAGTGGTGCATCGTTCGTCGCATCCTCGACAAGCGACCCCATATCATTCTGCCCGATGGTGGGTTGACGCTGTCCACGCATGGCTACGCGGCGAACATGGCCCATGCGGTGTTGTTGGCGGTCGATAAACCGCAAGCCTCAGCGGGGCAGATCTATAACTGCGGCGATGAGCAAACCCTCACGCTTCACCAAGTCGTGGAAGTCATTAGCAAAGAGATGAACCATCAATGGGAGATGGTGGGGATTCCCAATGCCGTGGCGATTCCCTCACGCCCCTATGCGTTTCAAGAGAGTTCCCATCATCGACTGATGGACCTGTTCAAGATCAAGACCGAACTCGGCTATCGGGACCTGGTCTCGCCGCAGGAAGGCTTGAAAAGAACCATTCAGTGGTTGCTCGCCAACCGACCGCGACCAGGCGACGAGGTCGAGCAGCGCCTCCTCGACCCGTTTGATTACGCGGGTGAGGATCGTCTTATCGCGGCCTTCAAGGAAGGGATGCAACGAATGGCCGCGGTCCCGTTCAATATCGACACCACCCGGCCACATCCCTATGCCCATCCGAAGGAGCCGGGCCAAGAGCGGGATCATCGGGCGCGGTGAGGGAGAGAGAATGGCGAGAAAATTCCTTATCCTCAAAACCGGCGAACTTCCACGCCGCGTCATCGCGAACCTTGGACCGTATGAGCGGGCCTTTCTGAATGTCGTTGGTGAGGAGCGCTGCGTCGTGATGGATGCACGGACCGATGCTCCGGCTGACACGGAGTGGGCGGGGATCATTGTGACCGGCTCGCCCGCTTCCACCTATGATGGCGACGCATGGATTCAGCGCAGCGAGGAGTTTCTCAAACGCGCGGCGGAGCGTGAAGTGCCGCTGTATGGCGTCTGTTTTGGACATCAGCTCCTCGCCCAAACGTTTGGTGGCAAGGTCGAAAAATGTCCACGCGGATGGGAATTGGGAACCGTGACGGTCACTCAAACCGCGCATGGGCAAGCGAATCCCCTCCTTTCTTCCGTCCCCGACACCTTCATCGCCCAGATGAGCCACGGAGACGTAGTGACTGAGTTACCTCCCGGTGCGGTCCCGCTCGTGGAGAACGACCATTGGCCGTACCAAGCCTTTGCCCTGGGAGAGAAGATTTGGGCGACGCAGTTTCATCCCGAATTTACGCCCCAGATCATGTCTGACCTGATTCACTCGTTGACTTCGGCGTTGTCACCAGAAGTGTTCCACCAGCGACCGGAACACCAACCTGTTCGCGAGTGGCTGCTGGGGACTATTCAAGAATCACCAATCGCGCGGCGTTGTCTGGAGAATTTTGTCGCGATCGTGGACAAAGGTGAGACGTGAAGGCTCAGCCCTCGCCGGAGGACCACGAGTGAAATTTTATGAAATGTTGGTCCAGGTGGCTGGACGGTTGGTCTTCGAGCAGCGGCTTTCGTATCAAACGCTGCGGCGCGACCTCGGTCTGGATGAGGCGGCGATAGCGGACGTGCGAGCGGAACTGCTTTTCCGCGGAGTGGCACGTGATGAGGCTGGCAAAGGGCTGGTGTGGGCTGGTGCTTCGCTGGTTCCAGATTCCGAGTTGCGGATTCCAAATCTTACCCAACCTCCAACCCTTCGCCCCCAGCCC
>JABFSC010000597.1 GCA_013140885.1 Deltaproteobacteria bacterium
ACACAAGGAGTTTTTCGTATGGCGCAAACGACCGCACCCGTGCTCACACGCCCGAAGCGAGTCCCGATGACCGGGGCGCAGTATCTGGAAGGGCTCAGAGATGGCCGCGAAATCTGGTTGAACGGTGAGCGGGTCGCCGACGTGACCACGCATCCGGGGTTTCGCAACGGCGCGCGGACTGTCGCGCGGTTGTACGACGCTTTGCACGACCCTGAGCAACAAGCGGTGCTGACGGGACTGACACCGAATGGCGCGCTGACGCATAAGTCCTTCTTGCTGGCGCGCACGCCCCAAGAGTTACTGGCGCGTTCCGAAGCGATGCGCGCCTGGAGCCGGTTGCACTTTGGGTTCATGGGGCGCAGCCCCGATTACAAGGCGGGGTTGGTGGTGAGCTTGGGTGCGTGGCCGGAGTACTTCGCGCCGTACACCGACAACGCCAGCCGCTGGTATCACAAGCTGGCCGATGAATGCCTCTATCTGAATCATGTTGGTATCAATCCGATGGTGGACCGCTCCAAGGCGCTGCATGAACAAAAGGAAATTTTTGTGCGCGCCGTCGAGGAGCGTGACGATGGCATCGTGGTCAGCGGCGCGAAAATGGTGGGCACCGCCGCCGCGTTCACGCATTACAATTTCATCTTCAATTATGGCGCGGTGCCCCTCAGTGATGGTGATACCGATCACGCCCTGGTGTTCATCATTCCGACCAACGCCCCAGGCGTGAAACTGATCTCGCGGCCATCGTATGAATTCGCCGCGAGCCGCGCTCATCCCTTTGATTATCCGTTGTCGAGTCGCTTCGATGAAAATGACGCGACGATGATTCTCGACCGAGTGTTCGTGCCGTGGGAAAACATCTTTGTCTTCCGCGACATTCCCAAGACCAACGGCTTCTTCCCCCAGGCGCAGGTGTTGCAGAATCTGCTGCTGCAAGGGGCGACCCGCTTCGCGACGAAGTTGGAATTCTTGACCGGCCTGTTTCTCCGCGTGGCCGAGTCCAATGGCACCATCGGCTTTCGTGGCGTGCAAGAGAAACTGGGGGAAGCGATTGCGTATGTGCATACGTTCAATGCGTTGGTGCGAGATGCCTGTTTGTCACCCGACCCGGCGGCGAACGGCTATGTGTCGCCGTCGCACCGTTCGATGTGGGCCTATCGGGTGCAGGCTCCGAGCGTGTATCCCCGTTTTCGTGAGCTGATTGAACTGGTGGCCGCCGGAGGGCTCATTCAGATTCCCTCCAGCGCCAAGGACTTTGCTTCTCCTGAGTTGCGTCCCTTTCTCGACCAATACTACAAAGGCGCGAACATGGACGCCGAACAGCGAGTGAAGCTCAGCAAGCTGGTCTGGGATGCGATTGGCACCGAGTTCGGCGGGCGGCACGAACTGTATGAACGCAACTACGCGGGGAACGTGGAGAACCTCAAAGTGGAGACCCTCTTGGCCGCGCAGGCGGATGGCGACCGAGCCGCGCTCGAACAGTTGGTGCAGTCGTGTCTGGATGCCTACGACCTCAAGGGGTGGACCGGGACGACGTGGGTCGGGCCGACCGGAAGTTAGAAAGTTTCGGGTTCCGAGTTTCAAGTTTCGAGTTTCAGGTTCCAAAAGTTCCCTTCGGGAGAGAATAGGACAAGGAGAATGCCCGCGTGATGCACGTGCCTTTACTCGACCTGCGCGCCCAGTACGCGACGATCCGCACCGAAATTCGCGACGCCATTGATCGCGTGTGCGAATCGCAACGATTCATTCTGGGACCAGAAGTCCAAGCCTTAGAGGAGGAGGTCGCGGCGTTCTGCGGAGTGCGGTTCGCGGTCGGTGTATCGTCCGGGACCGATGCGTTGCTCGCCGCGTTGATGGCGCTGGACATTGGTCCAGGCGATGAGGTGATTACTACGCCATACTCGTTCTTCGCGACGGCGGGTGTCATCGCCAGGGTCGGCGCGTGCCCCGTCTTTGTCGATATTGATCCCCAGACATTCAATCTCGACAGTCATGCCTTGGAGGCGCGAGTCACTTCCCGGACCAAGGCCATCATGCCCGTGCACCTGTTTGGTCGTTGCGCCGAGATGGGACCGATTCTCGCGGTCGCGGAACAGCATGGACTCGCGGTGATTGAAGACGCGGCGCAGGCGATTGGCGCGCGTACGCTTGCGGGACGGCAAGCTGGATCAATCGGACGGATGGGGTGTTTTTCCTTTTTCCCGAGCAAGAACCTAGGCGCGTTTGGTGATGGGGGGATGGTGATCACCAATGATGAGCAGCTCGCGGAGAAGTTGCGCATCCTCCGGGTGCACGGGAGCAAGCCGCAGTACCACTATCAGATGATTGGCGGGAACTTTCGCTTGGATGCGATCCAGGCCGCCGTGTTGCGGGTGAAGCTCCCGTATCTGCCGGCATGGACGGCAGCGCGTCGCCAGAACGCTCAGCGGTATCGCCAGTTGTTCACTGAAATGAACGCGCGAGCGCCTGTGACCCTGCCGGAGGACACCCCTGGCCACATCTATAATCAATTCGTCGTGCGCTGCCCTGATCGCGACCGTCTGCGTGAGTTCTTAGGGGAGCGCGGGGGGCAGACTGAAGTGTATTACCCCATTCCCTTGCATCGGCAGCCGTGTTTCGCGTCGCTTGGCCATGAACAAGGCGCGTTTCCCCAGGCGGAAGCCGCCGCCACGGAAACGCTCGCGTTGCCGATCTATCCAGAGTTGACCGCCGCGCAACAGCGATATGTCGTTGAGCAAATCGCGGTCTTCTATCAATCCTAAAGATGCTCGTCTGATAGACGAGGAGTTCGACAACGCTGAAGATGGCGAGCCTCAGGAAGAAAGGTAACGCGGCAAAGGCGGGGAGAGTGAAGCGCGCAACGGAGTCGACAACTCCCCAAGCCGCACTAAACAAGATGAGATCAATGCCGACGGCGAGGAGTCTTTTCTTCCGACGCGCGGGCACCCAATGCAGTGTCGACATCATGGCCTTGCTCTGAACCGCGACGTGGATTTCTCCAATTGTGACAAATCCACCATGAGCAGCACCACGCGCCCATCCGTGGACGGACGGATGAACAGCCAAGAGGCGGAGGTTTGGGCTCTTCAACCAGAGCGACCAACGGTTGTCTCGCGTCATCCAGTACCCCCCGAAAAACTGGCCACTTTGTGAGTTCCGCGAGAGGAAGCCCCGTTGACGACACAATCCCAAGACTTGACACGATCAGAGTGCCCCAATTGACCACAAAGTGACCGTGTGATGACTACTACTACCTGAGGGCGGAAAACGCACCCTGCTGGCGGTGGGTTGGCAGGCCAGGAAAGGACGAGACACATGGGCTCGAGGCAAGCACGTGAAGGGGACGGAGAAACCGCAGCCGTGCAACACCGAGTTGAAGTGCTGCGCGGTGAGCTCGAACGCAAACACAAGGAACTTGATGAGTTGCTGCTGCGCAGTGAAACGCTGCACCCGAGTGCCTACGCAGCGCTGCGAGGGCAAGTGGAAGAGGAGATTGAGAAGCGGCAAGCGGAACTCCATAGCTTGACCGCAGTGGCAGGGTAACTCCAGAACTCCGCTGGTGGTCCCGTGCGGTTTGTGTCGGTAGGTGGTGGGCAGAGAAGAAGGAGACCGGGAGAACACCATCTCAGGATGTCTGCGCTCACCACACAACAGGAGTTCACTTCCTCACAGGAGAGCGGAGTTGGGGGGGCAGGTCTCGCAATCCCGCATTCCGAAATGTGTGAATGCCGGACCTGTCCCCTTTCTGTTAATAACCATGCAACGTCTCCTAAAGCTGCTATAGATTTCTTAACTCATTTGATGTGCGCTACGTTCATGCTTCGATAGGCTCAGCACGAACGGGAAATGGTCGAAGCATACCGTGTCTTTCCGTTCTCCCTGAGCTTGTCGAAGGGTGGTTGGATTCCGTTGCTGTCTCCGTTTCAAATAGGATCCCTGTATGAGTGCGTTCGAGAAAAGCGGCCATCGTGCGGCTTTTCTCGCCGGAAAGGTGCCAGGAAGAATGGGAAGACATGGCACTACGCGATGTTCTGGAATTTGCTCTGAACGGCCCTGGCATTTTTCAGTGCAAGCAAGGGCTGCTGCAACGCCCGTTGGATTTCGCGCACTTGCGTGTTCAGTTCTGCAGAGGCGGGAAACGCTTCGAGTAGGGTCAAGGCGTGCTGGAGGTGGGCACGTGCTTCCTGGGGGGCCTGGCGCTGCATCGCTGTTGTCGCCGCGAGGTTGAGGTAGCGAACCGCACGCGGATAATCACGCCCCTCTTCAAAATGAACGGCGAGCTCGGCTGCGACCTCAGCCGCTCGCTCACCGTACGCTTGCTCCTTGTGTCCTCCAATACGGAGATGAAGCTGTCGTCGTCGCGCGGTCGAGAGTCGTTCATAGACCAACTTGTGGTAGAGAGAATGGGCGAACCTGTAACGTGTGGCCGACCGTCGCTCTTGGTCCACGGGCGTGCCAATGGTTTCGAGAAAGAGTTGGTGACGTGCAAGGGTCGCGCAGCGTTGTTCAACCGTGATGATATCCTCTTCAAGACCCGCGGCAACGATAGTCGCCGAGAACTCGACCCCGGCGACACTGCCAATCTCTAGTAATCGCTGCTCCTCGGCACTCAGGCGTTCGAGCTGGCCTTCGATTAAATGCCGCAGTGTATCCGGGACGCTCCGTTGCATTTGGGCAAGTTGCTGCTGGATCTCCTCTCCGCCAGTCCGCTGTGCGGTCGAGTTCTGGAACATCAGGTACTCAACCACGTTCACAATGAAGAGCGGGTTCCCTTCGGTATAGCGGTAGACGGTCTCGCTCAGGGTGACAGGCAATGTTTTTCCTGGGAATCTGCGCTTGACATAGTCTGACACCGCGCGTTCGCTTAATCCCACGAGCGCGAACTCTCGACAGTGTCGCGACTGCGTGAGTTCTTGGACGATGCTTCGTAGGGAGTGGTGACTCCGCATGACCTCAGCCGGTCGGTACGTCCCGACGATCAGGAGGCGAGCCGCCTCGCGGCGTCGGGCGAGATACGCGATAAGCGAGAGCGTTGACACATCGCTCCAGTGCAGATCTTCCAATACGAGTAGCAGCGTTCGGTCTGTGGTCAATGCTTCCACGAACGCGGCCATCTCCCGCAGCATCCGGTCTTGTGGTGCTCCTTGGAGTGAGTGCCGTAACTGCGCACTCTCCGCAGTCTCCAATAATTCAGGCAGTTGCAGGAGCCACATCGGAGCGTGCCGACGCAAGAGGGGAATCACCTGCTTCATCTCCGAGTTCCGACCTAGTCGTCCTAGTGCTTCGAGCACCGGAAGGTAGGGCTCCCCGATTCCGTACTGTTCAACGCACTGTCCGCGTGCCGTCGACACATCGGTGGCGGACGCCGCCTGCGTCAGAAAAGCATCCAAAAGCGCCGTTTTGCCAATGCCCACTTCTCCAGTGACGAACACAACCCGCCGTTCGTTGCCTTGCGCTTCCTCCAGGTATTGCTGGAGCTGAGCGAGCTCGGCTTCACGTCCAACCAGGGAGTTGGAAAGGTGTGGGCGGGGGACCTGTGGCGTGTTGTCCTCCTGCTGAGATTGCTCCTCGAATCTGGAGTGCACCCGCGTCATACTGAGGGGGGAGATAAATCGCCAGCCACGACGAGGGACGGTTTCGATGAATTGGGGAGTATGGACCGAGTCTCCGAGGACTTGCCGTACTTCTCGGAGGCAGCCCCGCAACACCACGTCGCTGATTTTGATGTCTGGCCATACCGCATGCATCAGTTCCTCACGGCTGACCAACCGTCCTTGCTGAGCAATCAAGTAGCACAGCACCGCGAAAGCTTTTGGCCGAAGATGAAGTTCCTCATCTCCCAACCAGAGACGCGCATTGTCCACATCTAGACGAAAAGGGGGAAAAACGAAGAGTGCAGACACAGTAGGGAAGGTCCTACCACAGATAATGAAAAAAATACAACGCAAATACAACGCAAATGCAACGGAAATTCGCTTCCCACAACATACCGGCCCCTCTATAAGAAGGCATTCTCGCGGTGCGAAAGGCATCATGCACGATGAACCTGGCCGTGTCTTTACTCTCTCCTCCTTCCATAATCGCGCTGGTGCCTTTCCCACTGCAGGGCCCCACGGATATTTTCCTCGGCATGTTTACAAATTCGCCTGTGGACCTTGCAGTGACAGAACTCACAGGTAGAATAGGCCGCAGAGAAAGACGACCTGATGCCTACAGGAAACGATGCGGCCCTGAAAGCCTTGGCGGACGCAACCGCAGCCACCATTCAAGCCACCGTTGCACGGTGGTGGATTGATCCCGCGCATCCGCGGCTCTTGCATATTGCCGCGGAACGCACTTTCGTGGGGGCGCGACCGATTGCCGTCCATTTCATCGTCCGGCTTCATCCCACGCGGGTTGAAGCCGTTGGCCCACCCCGGATGCAAGTGGGAGTGACTGTTGAACCTCCTCCAGTGGTGACACAGCAAACCTCCGGAAAACCCGTTGGGAAATCCGTCTCGAAGTCGTCCGCGCGCAAAGTCAAACGCCAGGTCCAGACGAAAAAGGTTTCCCCTCCCCCTAAAAAGAGAAAGACTCCTGTAAAATCGAGTGCTTCGGCTCGCCCTAGCCGTCCCCAGAAACGAGTCGTTCAATCTCGACCAGTCAAGAGACCAGCCACTGCCAAGCGCCCGGCGAAACGAGTCCAGCAAGCGCGTCCTCAAGTGAAACGGCAAGCTGTGGCTAAACGCATCGCCAAACGAGTCTCACAAGCGCGCCCGCCGGTGAAGCGGAAAGCCGTCCCCAAGCGTATTGCGAAACGAGTCCCGCCATCACAGGCAGCGGTGAAGCGACAAGCGACGCCCAAGCCTCCCGTGAAGCGAGTTCCACCGACTCGGCAACCGGTCAAACAGCAAGCCGTGCCCAAGCGCATTGCGAAACGGGTCCAGCCCACGCGTGCACCGGTGAAGCGGCCAGTCGCGCCCAAACGCCCCGTGAAACGAATCCAACAAGCACGCCTACAGGTCAAACGGCAAGCCGCGTCAAAGCGCGTCTCAGGACGCAAGGGGCGCCGTTCTTCGTGAGGCGGGTTCCAGCGGCGCGTTGCGTATTAGCGGTAGAGCAGAACCGCTTCCCTTTCGCTCAGCCATGATGCCTCGTCTGGTGCCGTGAGCGTATCAAGGTCGGCGGGAGTCGCCGCTGGATCATCGACCCACTCGCGGAGGAGTGGGCTGCCGTTAATCAGATCAATGGCCAGCCGGTCACGTTCATATTCATACGGAAAATCACGCCAGAGCGCGAAGTCGGGACGGAGCGCGCGTAATGCCTTGAACGCCAGAGCCATGACGCGCCAAGGGCGAAATTGCTCGTGGTGATAACTCGGATCCTCGACGTGAATTTGCAGACCCGCGCACAGCTTGCCGACATGCTTATGAAACGTGGGCTCAAACCAACACTCGCGGAGGCGGCAGCCCCGCAGCCAGTGTGGCGCGAGTGACTGCATTTTCGCGAGTAACGCGCGTGGCGACAGGTCTGGCGCTCCGAAAAGCTCCAGTGGCCGTGTCGTGCCACGTCCCTCGGAGAGCGTGGTGCCTTCCAACATCACGGTTCCGGCATAACAGCGGGCCATCCATAGGTTGGAGGCATTGGGGCTCGGATTGACCCACGTGCGTTCGCCAAGCGGCCAGCCGTAGCCTGGGGCGCTGGTTGCTTGCCAGCCGTCCATTGTGATGACCTGGTACTCGACATCTAGATGTAACGTTTGGACAAACCAGTGGGCGAGTTCTCCCAAGGTCAAACCGTGGCGCATCGGCAACGGTCCTGCGCCGACAAAGCTCTCCCATCCTGGGCGTAACCGGAGTCCTTCGACCGGACGGCCTGCTGGATTGGGGCGGTCGAGTATCCACACCGCCTTACGATATTGCGCCGCTGCTTCGAGTACGTAGCGGAGGGTCGTGATGAAGGTATAAATCCGGCAGCCGACATCCTGGAGATCAACAAGCAGGACATCGAACGCGTCCATCATGGCCGCCGTGGGTCGGCGCACCTCGCCATAGAGGCTGAAGATCGGAATCCCATGCACGGGGTCGTTGAAGTCTGGGGACTCGACCATGTTGTCCTGCTTGTCGCCTCGCAGCCCATGTTGCGGGCCGAAAGCGGCGACGAGGCGCAGGTCCGTGAGGGCGGAAAGCGCGTCAAGGGAATGGACCAAATCGTGGGTGACAGAAGCGGGATGGGCCAACAGCGCGAGGCGGCGACCCGCCAACGGCTTGCGCAACTCAGGTTCTTCCACGAGGCGATCAATGCCAAACTTCATGATGGTTCCTTTCTGGTCGCCGCGTCATGCGGAGGAGCAATCTCCAGCACGAACGCGTCACGCCGATGAAAATCGGGCTTGCCTGGCGGGTGCGTGAGCGCCCAGTACGAGAGATTGCCGTGCGCATCTTCAATGACGGCGGACAGGGCGAACTGAAGAAGAGGTTGCGCTGTGAGGCGGTAGGGAAGGAGAAGACGTGCCTCAAGCGTGAGCCCTTCTGGCGTCTGACGCACGTCAATCTCCGGCGCGGGCTCGTTATCCGCGAGCGGCAGGCGCTTTCGATAGTCGCGAAAGTGGTAGAGCGCCCACTCACCGGAAGGCGAGAAATTCCATTCTTGATATGCCGGATCGCCCGGCAGCGCGACAAAAGCCTCAAAACAGGTATGTCGCCAGAGGTCGTCAGCTCTGGCGGGTGAACGCAATGCCGGAATCTGGAATTGAGCGTGGTCTCCGCTGAGCGTGTAAGACAGGGAGAGGATACGCTCTTGGTGCCAGCGCACATGCGCTTCAATCTCGTGCACGACTTGGGTGGGCGTGTCGGGATGGGAAATGAGCACGGAGGTGTGGACGCGAGAAGATGAAGAGGGGAGGGGATTGAGAGCGATAGGCATGGTTGCTCTTTAGCTCTGCAAGGCCAACTCTTCGCGTACGATGCGTCGCACCAGTTCTGGGGTCAACGGTTGCTGGGTGCGTCCAACTTGGGTTTTGAGCATTTCGTTGATGAGTGTTTGATAGCCTCGCCCAGTCTGTTCAGACACGATGCGGAAATGCTCAAGCACTTCGTTGTCCAGGTACAGCGTAATCCGGGTTTTGCCTGTCGTGGGGACGACCGCTCCCCGCTTGGCTTTGGAAAAATCATATTCCTTTTTCATAGGCTCTCCTTTCTTTTGGTTCCGCGTGCCGGACGGAGATGAAGCGAAGGTTTTCGCCTCGGTGCGTATACACAACGACCATCAAACGTCCGAAGCTATTCATGCCGATGGAGATAAAGCGTTGTTCTCCCTCGGCGGTGTCATCTTCGATTGTGAGAGCCAAGGGATCATTCAGCACTCCGTCGCCTTCCGTGAGCGAGACTTTATGGCGACGGAGATTGATGGCATTTTTCTTCGGGTCGAACGTGGGCTTCACGCCGTCAATAGTATGTATATAGTGCATATCGTGCAATGAGAGGCTCTCCGGAAATCACTGGTCGTCCTTCGTTCACCCTTCGACAAGCTCAGGGCGAATGGGTCGAGTCTTGTATTCGTTGGGTTTTTACCGTTCGTACTGAGATTGTTGCAGTACGGTTTTGTCAATGGCAGGGTCGTTTGGCAGTTTCCGGAGAGCCTCTGAGACTGGAGCCGGCGCGTAAATCGGTCTCTGGAAAAAACAGGGCTTTCAAGGAAATTTTCTTTGATCCCCTTCACCTTCGGCCCCTTCCTATAAAGAGTAGGGTTGCGCACTCAAGAGGTGGCCCTGTGCTGGACGCTCTTTAGGGGGCGAGGTAGAGTGACCCTGCTATACGACCGACATTGCGCGCTCAACTGTTTATTAGACTTGTTGCGAGGAATAGAATTAACGACCTATAGGGAACGCAGACCAAGATACGGGTTCACAACTTGACCGAACCCTGGTTTGGTGAGAAGCGCTCGATTTTTAAATCCGTATCTTGGTGTCGCTTCCCTATAGCTATTTTTAGCTAGGTCATTTGGCTGGCTAAAAAATCGCGGTTTTGAGCAAAATCCTTGTTTTTGCCGTTTTTTATCTTCGCCCAATTCGGTCAAAGACAGTGAATTGACAGACTTTTTTCATCACAACAAGTTTATTAACGAAAGTGACTGCCTCGGTCGTGACTGGCCTTGATATGGGTCCTGCATGCCCACCATATATGGCTCCAGACGATGCTGCCGAACGACTGCGCAAACGGCTGCCGGAATTGCAGGAGATGCTGTAACCCAAGAACTGAGGAGGAGGAAATGGCGGAAGAACTTGGTCGGCTCTTTAGTATCTGGGCTGTGCTGTTTGCTCTAATTTATATGAAGCCTGCGCGTAATTCAG
>JABFSC010000599.1 GCA_013140885.1 Deltaproteobacteria bacterium
CCCCAGCCCCAATCCCTAGAGCGAAGCGAGGACACTATGCCTATTACACCCAAGATGGTCGGCACACGAATTAAACGGCGTGAAGACCCACGCCTCATTACTGGACAAGCGATCTATACCGATGACCTGCAACTGCCGGGCATGTTGTACATGAGCGTGCTGCGCAGCATCTACGCGCACGCCGCGATCAACAGCATCGACATTACCAACGCGAAAGCACTCGCCGGGGTGGTGGCCGTGTATACTGGAGCCGACATTGACGGGCTCACCGGGCCGGTCCCCTGCGTGGCGGAAGTGCCGGGCATGAAACTGCCGCATCACCCGCTGTTAGCCGTCGGCAAGGTCCGTTATGTCGGCGAACCGGTCGCCGTGGTCATCGCCACCAGCCGCTACGTCGCCCGCGATGCCACGGACCTCATTGAGGTCGAGTATGATGCGCTCGATGCGGTGGTCGATCCCGAAAAAGCCGCCGAGCGCGACTCCGTACCCATTCACGAAACGTTTGGTGACAACATCGCCTTCCGCACGGAAGTGCCGAACCCCGCGGTGGAGCAGGCCCTGAAGGAAGCGGACACCGTCGTCAAGTTGCGCATCGTGCAGCAACGCCTGGTCCCGATGGCGATGGAGCCACGCGCGACCGTGGCCCAGTGGGACCGGGGCACCAAGCAGCTCACGGTCTGGTCGTCCACGCAGATTCCGCATCTCCTGCGAACACAGATCGCCGAAGCGTTGCGGCTCCCGGAGAATCATGTCCGCGTGATCGCTCCCGAAGTGGGCGGCGGGTTTGGCGCCAAGCTTAATGTCTATCGCGAAGAGCTGATGGTGCCCTACTTCACGATGAAATTGGGCAAGCCGGTGAAATGGACGCAAGCGCGCCGCGAGGATTTCGCGGCCACCATCCACGGGCGCGGCCAAGTCCAATACATCGAAGCGGCGGTCAAGAAAGACGGCACGGTCACCGCGATGAAAGCCAAGCTGGTCCTTGATTTGGGCGCGTACTTCCAGTTTTTCACGCCGATGATTCCCAGTTTCACCGGGATGCTGATGCACGGCGCGTACAAAGTGCCGGCGATCAGTTTCGAGCAGATCGCGGTGTTCACCAACAAGATGGCCACGGATGCCTATCGGGGCGCGGGTCGGCCCGAAGCCGCGTTCATCGCCGAACGGGTGATGGATGCCGTGGCCACCGAGCTGAAACTCGATCCGGTTGATGTGCGCCGGAAAAATTTCATTCCAAAAACCGCGTTCCCCTACGCCACGCCAGCCGGGTTGATGTACGACAGCGGCAACTACGAAGGCGCGCTCGACAAAGCCTTGCAGATGGTCGATTACGTGGCGCTCCGCAAAGAGCAAGAAGCGCTGCGCAAACAAGGACGGTATATCGGGATCGGCCTCTCCTCGTATATCGAGATTTGCGGCCTTGGCCCGTCGGTGCTGCTGCCGCCCAAGATGAAAGCGGGCGGCTGGGAAAGTTGTACGGTCCGCGTGGACCCGGCGGGAACCGTGACGGTCTTCACCGGCATTTCTCCGCATGGACAAGGCCAGGAAACGAGCTTCGCGCAAATGGTGGCTGACGAGCTGGGCGTGGGGATTGATGATGTCGTGGTGCTGCATGGCGACACCGGCCTCATGCAGTACGGCATCGGCACGTTTGGCAGTCGCGGCATGGCGTTGGGCGGCACTTCCTTGAAGATGTCGCTCGATAAGGTCAAGGAGAAAGCCCGCAAGATCGCCAGCCATCTGATGGAAGCGCCGCCAGAGAGTCTGGAGTTTGGTGACGGCAAGATTTTTCTCAAGAGCGATGAGACCAAGGCCATCACCTTTCAGCAGGTGGTTGAAGCGGCCTACGGATTCAAGGCTGGAGTGCCGAACATCGAGCCAGGCTTGGAAGCGACGAGTTTCTATGAACCGTCTAACTGTTTGTTTCCCTTCGGCACCCACATCGCTGTCGTCGAAGTCGATGCCGACACGGGAGACATCACGTTTCGTCGCTACATCGCCGTTGACGATTGCGGCAACATCATCAACCCGATGCTCGTCGAGGGCCAGGTGCACGGCGGCATCGCGCAAGGGATCGCGCAAGCGTTGTACGAGGAAGTGGTCTACGACGAAAACGGACAGCTCCTCACCGGGTCTCTGATGGACTATGCCGTGCCCAAGGCGGCGATGATGCCGTGGATGGAACTGGATAATACGGTCACTCCGACACCGGTGAATCCGCTCGGCGTGAAAGGCGTTGGCGAGGCGGGCACCATCGGGTCCACCCCGGCGGTGGTCAATGCCGTACTGGACGCGCTCGCGCCGTTTGGCGTGAAAAATATCGACATGCCGCTACGACCAGAACGGGTGTGGCGCGCCATTCAAGAAGCCAAAGGAGGTCACGCGTGATCCCAGCATCATTCGCGTATCATACGCCACAGTCCGTGAACGAAGCGCTCGCGCTGCTCGGTGAGCATGGAGACGATGCCAAGATTCTCGCTGGAGGTCACAGCTTGTTGCCCGCGCTCAAGCTGCGGCTCTCGTCGGTCGGGCACCTGATCGACATCGGGCGCATCGCCGACCTGGCCTACATCAAGGAAGACCAAGGCAAACTCTGCCTGGGCGCGCGCACTAGCCATTATCAGGTCGAGTCCTCCGCGCTGGTCCAGCAGAAATGTCCGCTCTTGGCGGAGTGCGCGAGTCACATTGGCGATGTGCAGGTCCGCAATCGCGGGACGTTGGGTGGTAGTCTGGCCCACGCGGACCCGGCGGCGGACTATCCCGCGGCGATCCTCGCGCTGGAGGCGGAGATTCACGCCGTGGGGACTGGTGGCACGCGCGCCATCACCGCCGAGGATTTTTTCGTGGACATGCTCACCACGGCGCTTCAGCCAGGAGAGATCCTGACCGAAGTGCGGCTTGCGCCGGTGGCCGCGAAAACCGGGAGTGTCTACCTCAAAGTGCCACAGCCCGCGTCGGGCTTCGCGGTGGTTGGCGTCGCGGCGCTGGTGACGCTTGATGCCAGTGGTAAATGCGCCAAGGTGCGCGTCGGCGTCACTGGAGCGACGGCCACCGCTTTTCGCGCTAAGGATACGGAGGCGGCGTTGATCGGAAAAACGCCCGATGAAAAAACCCTGGACCAGGCGGCAGCCCAGTCCACTAATGGCATCGACGCGAACGGTGATATTTTCGCGTCCGCCGAGTACCGCACGCACCTGGTCCGCGTCTACACCAAGCGGGCATTGCTCAAAGCGGTGGAGCGGGCGAAGACGTGAAACGTGTTGCGTGCAATGAAACCCGAAACCCGAAACCTGTAACCCGAAACTCGACTCGTATTGGCTGCTTATGAAAATCAACGGAACACAAACTTTTCCCGCGGCGCGTCAGCGTGTGTGGGAATTCTTGATTGACCCACAGCGGTTGGCGCGCTGTCTGCCGGGGTGTGAGAAGCTCGAAGCCGTGGGCGAGAACGAATATGCTAGCCAGATCAATGTCGGGTTGGCCGCCGTCAAAGGCGTCTACACCGGCAAAGTGAAACTCGACGAAATGCAGCCTCCGTCCCATTACAAAATGCTGATCGACGGGAAAGGGAAGCAAGGCTTCATTAAAGGCCACGGCACGCTTGATCTCGCGGAACAGAACGGACAGACGCTGCTGACGTATAGTGGCGATGTACAGGTAGGTGGCCCGCTCGCGAGTGTGGGGCAACGGATGGTGGACGGAGCGGCCAAGATGATGATCGGCCAATTTTTCACGGCAATGGAGGCCGAACTACAAGCCATGCCGGGAGAGGAGGTGAGGCAGGGCGCTGCCGTCAATTTTTGGCGCTACCTCCTCAAGCTCCTCCGAGAAAAGCTAGCCGCGCTGTTCGGGAAAAAGACTCCGGCGTGACGTGCCGCGGCATCACGAAACGTGCGCGTTTCCCACATGGATTTACTCCTCACCGGCACCGCGCACGCCTTCTGGCTCCTCCTCTCCGGCGACCCGGAGGTGTGGCGCATCACTTTCCTCTCTCTTCGGATTTCCCTGTCCGCGACGCTCATCAGCCTCCTGATGGGAGTTCCGCTTGGTGCGTTCCTGGCCTTGAAAGAATTTCCTGGCCGCCGGTTTGTCATTAGCCTGGTCAACACCGGCATGAGTTTACCTCCGGTAGTCGTCGGACTTTTTGTGACGATCTTTCTGTGGAGGAACGGACCGCTCGGCTTCTTTCGGTTATTGTACACACCAACGGCGATGGTCATCGCCCAAGTGGTGATTGCCGCGCCGATCGTGACGGGGCTCACACTCGCGGCGCTACAACAACTGAACCCGAAATTACGCTTGCAGATTCTGGCGCTTGGGGCATCGCGGACACAATTGGTGTGGCTGTTGCTGCGCGAAGCCCGCTTACCGCTGTTGGCGGCGGTGATGGCGGGATTTGGTGGCGTGATCTCGGAAATCGGCGCGTCGATGATGGTGGGTGGCAACCTCCTCGGCCACACGCGCGTGCTCACCACGGCCACGGTCATGGAAACCAGCAAGGGCAATTTCGACATCGCCATCGCGCTGAGCGTCATTCTCTTGCTGCTGATTTTCGCGGTGAACGCGCTATTGACGTATACGCAGCAGCGGCAAAGACCGCTTTGAGAACATTAAGAGATTGAGGCATCCAATTCCCCACTGAATTGCCACTTCCGATTATCATGATAAATTGAAGTGCATGTTCACACGATCATTGCGGTTACCAGCGTCCGGCACCGAGACCTTCTTCCTGTGGGGACCGCGCCAGACTGGAAAAACCACGCTGCTCCGCGCCACCTATCCCGATGCGGTGTGGATTGACTTGCTGAAGGCCGAGGAATATCGCCGCTACGTGCAAAACCCAGAACTGTTGCGCGCCGAACTCATGGTGGAGACCACCCCACGGCGCGCCCAGCAAGCCCAAGTGGTCATTGATGAAATCCAAAAAGTCCCGCCCTTGCTCGACGAAGTCCACTGGCTGCACGAGAACCGCGGCGTGCACTTCGCCTTGTGTGGCTCCAGCGCGCGCAAGGTTAAACGCGGCCAGGCCAATCTCCTCGGTGGGCGAGCGATCCGCTATGAGCTGTATGGGCTCACGGGTCAAGAACTCGGCGGCGATTTCAATCTGGAGCGTTTGCTCAACCACGGCTATTTGCCGCGGATGTATGAATCGGACCGCCCGCGGCGGCTCTGGAATGCCTATGTCGCTGACTATCTGAAGGAAGAGGTGGCGGCGGAAGGACTCGTGCGACAGTTGCCGACCTTCTCCGAGTTCCTGAACGTGGCGGCTTTTTCCGATGCGGAGCTGGTTAATTTTTCCACCATCGCGCGCGATTGCGGCGTGTCGAGTCACACGATCAAAGGCTATTTCCAGATTCTCGAGGACACGTTACTGGGTCGCTGGCTGCCTGCTTATACGAAACGTCCCAAGCGGCGCGTGATCGCCGCGCCCAAATTCTACTTCGTCGATGTGGGCATCGTGAATCACCTGGCGAAACGCGGCGGGGTCCAATCAGGCTCGGAACTTTATGGGAAAGCCTTTGAGAACTGGGTGTTCCACGAGTTGAACGCCCACAATATGTATAGCGAAGCCTTCGCCACGCTCAGTTACTGGCGGTTAGCGAGCGGCATTGAGGTGGACTTCATCATCAATGACATGCAGCTCGCGATTGAAGCCAAGGCATCTCGGCGCATCACGGCGGACCATCTGCGCGGGCTGCGCGCGCTGCCGCAGGATCATCCACGCGTTCAGCAACGCATTCTCGTATGTCTTGAGCCCAAGAGTTATCAAACGGAAGATCACATTTTGATTCTTCCGGCCGCTGACTTTTGCCGGCGACTTGGAGCTGGAGAGTTGTTCTGAGTCTGTAAGAAATCAGGGGGAGCCAAGATTGTGCTCTTACGGTTCACGTGTCAGTGCGATAGATGTACCGGAAGAAGAGATCGTTCCACAGTGAGAAGGCACATGAAATTTTCCGAGATCGTGACGCAAACGATTGCCTGGCTCCAACGCGAGGAGCGAGTCTCCTACCGCGCCTTGAAGCGTGAGTTCGATCTGGATGACGATGTCCTTGCTGACCTGAAGGAAGAACTCATCGCCATCAAAGAGTGCGCAGCGGACAAAGACGGCAAGATGCTAGTGTGGACAGGCGCTTCATCAGTTTCAAGTGCTGAGTTTCGAGTTCCGAGTTCCACCCAGCCCCCAGCATCTAGTCCCCAGCACCTAGCCGCCGAACGTCGCCAACTGACGGTGATGTTTTGTGATCTGGTGGGCTCGACGGCGTTGTCCGCACAGCTTGATCCAGAAGACTTGCGCGAGGTCGTGCGACAGTATCAGAAGACCTGCGCCGAGGTCATTCAGCGACATGACGGCTACATCGCGCAGTATCTGGGCGATGGGCTGTTGGTGTACTTCGGCTACCCAACCGCCCATGAAGATGATGCCCGGCGGGCGGTGCGGGCAAGTCTGGAAATTATTTTCGCAATGCAAAAGCAGGCTCCCTCTTCCCTCGTGGGAGAAGGACAGGGAGAGGGGGTCGTTGTCCCACCTAGCCCTCTGCAAGTCCGTATCGGTATTCACACCGGGTTAGTGGTGATTGGTGAGATTGGTGGCCACGGTCGCACGGAACAACTAGCGCTGGGCGAGACGCCGAACATTGCCGCCCGCATTCAAGGCTTAGCTGAGCCCAACACGGTGATCATCAGTGCTGCCACGCAGCGCTTGATCGAGGGTCAGTTTGAGGGTCAGCCCTTTGGCTCGCATCTACTCAAAGGGATCGAGACGCCCATTGCCGTCTACCACGTACAGAGTGAACGGCAGATAAATAGTCAGCTCGAAGGCAAGACTACGCTCACGCCGTTGGTGGGACGTGAACAGGAAGTCGGCCTCTTACTCGACCGCTGGGAACAAGCCAAGGAAGGACGCGGGCAAGTGGTGCTGCTCAGCGGCGAGCCCGGTATTGGTAAGTCGCGCTTGGCCTACGCGTTGCGTGAGCAGGTCACCACGGAAGGCTCGTTACTCTCTGAAGCCCGCTGCTCACCGTATCATCAGCATAGTGCGTTGTATCCATTGATTGACGTTTTGCAGCGGTCGCTACTGTTCACGCGCCAAGACACGGACGAGGCAAAGATCGAGAAGCTCGAACGTGCTCTCGCTTTGTCCCATATGCAGGAGTCATTGCCGCTGTTTACCGCACTGCTCTCGTTGCCCACACCGTCGCACTACTCACCGCTGACTTTCACTCCGCAGAAGCAGAAGGAGCGAACCCTGCAAGCGTTGTTGCAAGTGATGCTTGCGCAAGCCGAACGCCAAGCCACGGTATCAGTCTGGGAGGACCTGCATTGGGCCGATCCGTCGTCGTTGGAGTTCTTGTCTCTGCTCATTGATCAGCTTCCCACCAGCAAGTTGCTGCTTGTCTTGACCTTCCGTCCCGAGTTCACACCACCGTGGAAGCCACGGTCACATATCTCGCAACTGGTGCTCAATCGACTGGGCAAGAAGCAGGTAGAGGTGATGATTGAGCAGGCAGCGGCGGGAAAGACGCTGCCCACCGAGGTGGTTGAGCAGATACGGCTCAAGACCGATGGCGTGCCACTATTTGTGGAGGAGTTGACGAAAACAGTTTTGGAGTCCGTTGAGTCAGGAGGAGGATTCGGACGGTCGGTCATATCGTTGGGAATTCCCGCCACGCTACAAGAAGCATTGCTGGCGCGGTTGGATCGCTTATCGACAGCGCGGCAGGTCGCGCAACTGGGAGCGACGTTGGGGCGCGAGTTTTCTTATACGCTCCTGCGAGCCGTTACCCCGAGCGAGACCGACCTACCGTCGGCCCTGGCCAAGCTCGTAGAAGCCGAGATTCTCTATCAACGCGGAGTGGGCGAACAGACACGGTACTTCTTCAAGCATGCGTTGATTCAAGACACCGCGTATCAATCGCTGCTCAAGAGCACGCGGCAACAGTATCACCAGCAGATTGCTCAGGTATTGGAAGATCGATTCCTGGATACGAAAGCGAATCAGCCTGAGTTGTTAGCCCATCACTATACTGAGGCAAATCTTATCGAGTCGGCGATTCCTTACTGGCAGCGGGCGGGACAAAGAGCGAGTCAACGCTCGGCCAATGTAGAAGCGATTAGTTACCTTACGAAAGGGCTGGAGTTGCTGAAGACCCTGCCGGATACTCCCGAGCGTGCTCAGCAAGAACTCACACTGCAAATCGCCCTGGGTGAGCCGCTGAGGTCTATCAAGGGCGAAGGGGCTCCAGAAGTGGCCAAGGTCTACACCCGCGCGCTAGAGCTATGCCGGCAGGTGGGAGAAACCCCGCAGCTCTTCCCAGCAATGGTGGGACTGTGGTTGTTTTATCTGGTGCGAGGGGAGCTGCAGTCGGCACGCGAGCTGGTGGAGCGGCTCCTGCGCCTCGCCCAGAATGTACAAGATCCGGCTCTCCTCTTGTCTGCCCATTTGCAATCGGGGATGACCTTGTATTTCCTGGGAGAGTTTGCCTCCGCCCGAGAGCACTTGGAGCAGGGGATTGCCTTCTACGATCCCCTGCAGTACCGCTCCCGGGCTTTCCATGCTGGACATGACCCGGGGGTGGGCTGCCTAAGCTATATGTCCTGGGTCTTGTGGTTTCTTGGCTACCCGGACCAAGCCCTGAAGCGAAGCCAGGAGGCGCTCACCCTGGCTCAAGAAATGTCTCGCCCCTTTAACGTGGCTTTTGCTCTGAATTGGGCGGCCACGCTCCATCAGTTCCGCCGAGAGGCGAAACTGTCCCAAGAACGAGCAGAGGCAGCCATTGCCCTCTCGACCGAGCAAAGGTTTCGGCAGTGGGTAGCGATGGGGTCTATCCTGCGAAGCAAGGCGTTGGCCGAACAGGGAGAGGCGGAGGAAGGAATTACCCAGATGCGTCAGGGTATAGCCCCTGATCAAGGCGTGAGGTCAGAGGCAGTGATGCCGTACTTTCTTTCCCTACTGGCTGAGACGTATGGGAAAGTGGGACAGGTAGAGGAAGGGCTGATCGTATTGACTGAGACGCTGGCTGCGGTGGACGAAACTGGGCAGCGATTCTGTGAGGCCGAGCTGTATCGACTGCGCGGCGAGCTTACGCTGCAAAAGTTTCAAGTTGTAAGTTTCAAGTTGCAAGTTCCACCTAGCCCCCAGCCCCTAGCACCCAACACCCAGGCGGCGGTGTGGGTGGCGGAGGAGTGTTTCCTCAACGCCATCGCCATTGCCCAGCAGCAGCAAGCCAAGTCATTGGAACTCCGCGCGGCAACCAGCCTGGCGCGGTTGTGGCAGCAGCAAGGCAAGAAAATCGAAGCTCACACGCTGTTGTCGGAGGTCTACAACTGGTTCACCGAAGGGTTTGATACGAAGGATTTGCAAGAGGCGAAGGTACTGTTGGATGAATTGAGTGTGTAGGGTGGGTCGAGACCCACCCTACGTAGCTCTGAAGCCAGTGAGTCCTTGCGTCATCGGGTGGTTGGGTGATTGAAGGATTGTTGTCCTCAAGGACCCGATGTCCCGATGACGCGATCACTGAGAACCTCGTGGGTCGGATCGCGAGAAGGAGGATGGGGAATACGAAGGAGAGCAAGTGAGACAAGCGCATAACGTGTCGTTTTCCACGACATTCCGCCCATTGATCCTGGCGGCTACGAGCGGGATGTTGAGCGCATCAACTATCCTCTTTCCCTCGCTGTTTTCTCTTATTTGGATTGCCTTCGTCCCGCTCTTTCTCTCGCTGAGCGGACGGTCCGCTGGTCAACGCTTTTTGCTTGGACTCACAGCCGGGTTCCTATACTTTGGCGGTGCCTATTAATGGGTGTGTCCGAGTACGGTCAGATTCTTCGTCTTTCCCGCCTTCGTCACGTTGGCGTTGTTCTGCGGGTTTCTTGTCTGGAATGGCGTGGTCTTCGCGCTGTTCGCCGCGGCCGAAGCGCTCGCTCGCCAGATGAAAAAAGGCAGTCGTTTCTTCAAACGCTGGTGGGGGGAAAAAAACCGTGAGGCCCGTGGAGGAATTGGCGAAGGGGTAAGCACTTCCAAGCTTTTCGCCATGATTTAGCTTCCCTCGCTCGACACCATCAGAAGCGGGTCAGTTCGTGTGACGTTTTTTCCGCGAGCACGGTCAGGAGCGCTCTATCCGTCGAAGTATACACATCACCGGACTGCTTGCGTCCGAGGCACCAGAACATGGCGGGCCTATCGCTCCGGCCAACCGTCACGACCGCGGCCGCCCGTAAATTTTCGAGGGTTTCGCGCTCGGTCCGACTGAGTGACGCTCTCACGGTCCGTTGCCACCGCTCAAGGTTCGTCGTGGCGGCGTGGGT
>JABFSC010000160.1 GCA_013140885.1 Deltaproteobacteria bacterium
GGAGTAGCCGAACTCATAACGTTCGCCCGCTGTATTGGTGGTGCTGGCAACATACCCAGCGGCATCCAGCGTCAAGGTCGTTTGCTGCCCATGCGGGCCGACAATCGCGGTGGGGGTACCGTTGGGTGCCCGCATGATCGTCGTCACATTGTTATCGGCGTCGGTGATCCGCTCAAGACGGCCTTCATTATCGTATGTGAAGGCATGGCGCACGCTGCCCGTCAGTGCGTCAACCGTGCGCAGGTGGCGCCCGTCCTCGGAAAATTGATGGACCTCGGAATTGCCGGTAGCGACCGTCACCAGGGAGCCACTCCCTGGGATAGCCACCTGCGCACTCATGCGCCGCACCCGTCTATTCCCAACATCCCCAACCAGCAGCGCACCGTCCGGGGTGGTGGCGAGACCTTTAGGGGTCGAAAATCGGGCAGCGAGTGGGACCCCATCGTCGCCCGAAAATCCCTGATCTCCCGTTCCTGCCACTGTCATAATGATGCCATCGGGCCGCACGCGACGAATCCGGTTGTTGTTGCCGAAGGTACTCTCCCCAAGAAAGAGGCTCCCATCGACCCCGACCGCGAGTCCTGGACTATCGCTAATGGAAGCCGCAGTCGCCGGGCCAAGATCGCCACTCCACCCAGCCGTCCCATTCCCGGCAACCGTCGTAATAATCCCATCCGGGCTCACCCGGCGCACACGCGCCTCCGCCGCCTGGCCAATGTATAAGCTACCATCCGGTCCTAACGCCAGGGTAAAAGGGCGATTCACTCCGGCTTGAGTCGCAGGCCCGCCATCACCACTGGAACCTGGGGCCCCACCTCCTGCCACCGTATGAATGATCCCGTCAGGAGAAACCTTGCGCACCCGATGGTTGAATTGGTCCGCGATATAGACACTCCCATCTGGTCCGACCGCAATCCCGCGCGGGTCAAATAATGCGGCTTGCGTAGCTGGCCCACCATCTCCGTAAGAACCGCTGCTGCCAACCCCCGCGATGGTGGTGAGCGTGCCATCTGGAGAAACTTTGCGTACGAAGTGACCCTGAAATGCATTGACCGCAAAGTACACACTTCCGTCCGGTCCCAAGGCTATCCCAGCCACCGTGCTGACTACTACTACAGAGATAATACCGTTTGGCGCGACTTTCCGAATGCGAGATCCTTCGGAGATGTAAAAGCTGCCGTCCGGTCCCGCCGCCAACCAGTTGGCACCGTTGAGAAATGTTTGGGTCGCGGGGACATCATTGCTTCCCGTCGCGCCGCCCCCGGCTACTGTCCTGACTATCACCTGGGAGTCTTGCGCACGGAATTGGCGGCCATTCCCCAAATGGAGCGTGTGTCCCATCGGATCATACACATGGTGCGCGGTCAGACTCCAGCCGCCAAGCCCCACGGCGCTGGCATTCCAGCCCCCCACCGTGTTGCTCCAGTCCCGCGCCACGGTCAGTTCCTGGCGGGCGGGATTCGCCACAAGAGGGACTCCGGAGTATGCCGCGAATGCCTGCGCTTGCGCCGCTGGGGTCATGTAGACGGCATCATAGACATAACCAACGGTGACAACTATGGGTTGTTCTCCTTGCATGACGCGCCCATACACATCTCGCCCGTCCCACGTGAACCTTGTGCGCAAGTTGGGGGCAGGCGTTACGCTGTCCCGTATGACCTGACCCGCGACTTGCACGGTCAGATCAATGCGCTTGATATTTGACGGGAGCGTGGTTCCGCTCAGCGGAATCCCGATAGTGCTCGCGCTCTTGCGACCCACGGAACGTTTGCTGTCATAGTGAAGACGGAAGGGGGAGCCCGGCAAGGGAATCTCTTCGCCGACCGACTGGTTCTCACATTGAATGATCGAGCCGGATTGTTCGCACGGATCGTCCTCCGGTTCTTCTTTTTCGGGTTCTCCCTCTGGGCCTTCCGCACCATTCGGGGGTCCGTACGGCCAATTGTGATCCCACGTGGAAAAATGCGTGAGCGCGACGCGCCAGAGACTCTTCCCGGCTGAATAGAGTGTTGCCAATTGCTGACGCTCAGCGAGGGTAATCCCCAACGCACTCAGTTGTGCGGCAGTATCGACGATATTATCCCCATTGGTGTCGAGATTCGCGGTTCCACCCGTAATACTGAAAATCTTGATGACCCGGCCATTGTCCCACGGAATCCACGTGCCGCGGTCGTTGTCATAATAGCCGACGGGGACCGCGCCCCCCACCGGGAAGTTGAGGAAGTTGTCCACATAGAAGGGCACTGCTTGCGAGAAGAGCACGTCCTTGCCCGCGACTTTCTTGCCATTGGCTAGCGCTTCATCCACGCTCAGCTCGACCGCGTAGGTGTACCCACTGGTCGGAGGTAACGGCGCGGGCATCGCTTTGGGTCCATTGGCGCCAATCGTGTATTCCGTAGCGCGGACATGCAGCGTGGTCAGCGGCTGCGCGCTGCCATCGGGCAGCACCATCTGTGCGGTCGTGCCTTGGGGAAACAACAGCGTCGCTTGCCGCGTGCCATCACTGTCCGTCACGACACTGCCTCGTGCGACTTGGATTGGGGTCGTCGCTGTTAAGTCAATCGGCGTGACTTGGGAATCAAGGGCAATAAGCACCACGTCCGGGAGTAGGGCATAATCCCGCCACGGCGTGTCCACTTGTCGCTGAGCGGACAGATACCCAGCTTTGGTGTAGGTGAACGTTAACGGCCCACCGCCATTCACCACCAGATCAAACTTGCCATCCACCCGACTCACGGTTTGGCCGAACTCTGGATGGCTGAGCACGGCAATGGTGACGCCCGAAAGCGGAGTGCCATCTCGTTGGCTCACCTGGCCCCGCGCGACCGCCGCGCGGCGTCGTTCAATCGTTCCTGGAGCTACCCCGGTCTGAATCGGCGTGGTTCCGCTGTACAAGAACGCCGTGGCGGTGAAGATATCCGTCGCCACCGTGCGATTGATCGGCGGCGCCACGAGCGTCGGGTCCGGCGGCAACACCGAAAGCGTCATGCTGGCCGCGGTACTCGTGTTCCCCGCCGCATCAATCGCCACAATCGTCAGCGTATCGCCGGCTTGCCCTCCCAGCTGCGCGGTGAAACTACCATCGGCATTCGCCGTTACCGTCACCGTCTCGTTGGTCCGCGTGTTGGTCACGCGCACCTGGGCATTGCCTTCGACGCTGCCCGCTGTGCCAATCATCGTGGCCTGTCCACTCCCATTCGTGGCCGTCGTAATCAGTCCCAGATTAGGGATAACCGGTGGAATGGTATC
>JABFSC010000318.1 GCA_013140885.1 Deltaproteobacteria bacterium
GTGGAGATTCGGATTGAAGACAGTCCTTACATTGCTAGTTTTTCTCATTGTTCTTCCCATGCCGTACGCATGGGCGGAGCTTTCCTCGACGCAAGAAGTGGAGGAAGGGCTCACGTGTCAGTGTTCGTGTGGGTTGACGGTACACAGTTGCAACCACTTACAGTGCAGCTTCGCCGTGCCGAGAAAGCAGGAAATCGCGAAAGCGCTTAGCGAAGGCAAAGGAAAAGAAGAAATCCTCGCCTCATACATGACGCAATACGGTGAGAAAGTGCTCTCGGCTCCGACGACCACGGGGTTCAACCTCGCGGCCTGGATCACCCCGTTCCTCGCCTTGATCCTTGGCGGTGTGGTGGTGAGTCTCATCACGTTACGTTGGAGTCGGCGACGCGCGACACAAGAAGCACAGCCGCCGGTCGTCACCGAAGTCGCGGATGAGTACCGGGAACGACTGCGGAAAGAACTTTCACAGTTTAGAGACTGAAAAAATCAAAAGGCAAAAGGCAAAAATCAAAAGGCAAAAATAAAGACAAGCGGGGCTGAGGACTGGGTCTGAAACAATTGGCGACTCCTAGACTCCCAGACTCCTAGACTCCTAGACTCAAGAACCATGACATTTCTCCTCTACCTCTCCGGCCTGATATTGATTGGCATGATCGCCTTGTTCGTCGCGGCTCCGTTGTTCAAACCGGAGCGACAATCCGACCGTTCCGATGCACGGGAAGACTTAGCGGCGCGATGGGAAAAGCAAAAGACCGATGCGTATGCCGCGATTCGAGAAGCCGACTTCGATCAGGAAATGGGCAAGCTGACCGAAGAAGACTATCGCTTGCTTCGTGAAAAATATGAAGCACGCGCGTTGGAAGCCCTCGCCCAGCTTGATCGCTCACGCGAGCCAGGCGAAAGGCAGAGTTGAAACGGCAGGGATTACCGCACCTTGAGATTGAATGCTTGCGGGCCTTTCTCGCCAGGGCGGACTTGAAACTCCACCTCGTCCCCCTCACGCAGGTCCTCGAAATAAACCTTGGGCGCCAATTTTGATTGATGGAAAAATACTTCGTCCTTGCCTTCGTCGGGAGTGATAAAGCCGAAGCCCTTGTCTTTCAGAATTTTCTTGATTGTTCCGGTCATGGGTTGTTCCTCATCCACTCCATGTAGAGAGAACTCCACCAATCGTCAATCGTCGATCAAATCCGCAACCCAAATCCTAAATCCCAAATCCCAACGCCCAACTCCGCAATCGCAAATCCGCAATTGATATGTGGGTGATTGAAGCTGACAATCTGACCAAGACCTTCGCTTGGGTGCCAGTGCTGAACCACGTCTCATGTCAGATCGCGGCGGGCGAGGTGGTTGGCGTGTTCGGCCCTAATGGCGCGGGCAAGACCACGTTCCTCCGTTTACTAGCGACCCTGCTGCGCCCATCGGCGGGAACACTGACACTGTTCGGCACGTCCCCACAAGAGGCGCACGTGCGGCGGAGACTCGGTTTTCTTGGGCATGACAGCTTTCTCTATCCAGACCTCACGCCGATTGAGAATCTGACTTTTTACGGGCGCGCGTACACCGTTCCTGACATGCAAATGCGAATCGCCACCGTGCTTGAGCAAGTCGGCTTACAGCAGTGGGGCAATACAGTGGTCCGCACCTTCTCGCGCGGCATGGAACAACGGCTAGCGCTCGCACGGGTCTTATTGCATGAGCCCGACCTGCTGCTGCTTGATGAGCCCTACACGGGCCTGGATACGCAAGGCGTCGCGACCCTCCAGACCGCGCTCACGCGAATGAAAGCACAAGGCAAAACCATTATTTTGACCACCCACGATTTCGCCTTTGGTCTGGAACTTTGCACCCGCGCGCTCATCGTGAACCGCGGGCGTATTGTCTGGGAGTCTGGGGGGCAGGTGCCCTCCGTCCCAGAGTTCGTCGCCCGCTATCATGCAACAATTCCGCAATCGTAATTATGTGGGCATTACTCTGGAAAGATGTCCTGCTCGAAGTGCGTACCAAGGAGCGCGTCTCCTCACTCTTCGTGCTGGCGTTGCTCATTGTCCTGATTTTCGTGGTGGCGCTGGAGCCAGAACGGGTCCAAGGGCCAGAGATCGGCGCGGCGGTCCTGTGGATCACCCTGGTGTTCGCCGGTATGCTCGGCTTGCAACGCGCATTCTTGATCGAGCAAGAGCGGGGCTGTTTTTCCGGGTTGTTGCTGAGTCCGATTGAACCAGGCACGCTCTTTCTCGCCAAGCTGCTGGGCAATATCCTCTTTCTCGCGCTCGTGGAAAGTGTCGCCGCTCCCGTGACATTAGTGTTGCTCAAGATTCCCTGGTCGTGGTCGCTGCTCGCGCTCCCGTTGGTCCTGTTTCTGGGGATCGTCGGGTTTTGCGCGCTGGGGACACTGTTCGCGGCATTGACCGTGCGTACGCGGGCTCGTGAGATATTGTTGCCCGTGATGTTGTTGCCGTTACTGATTCCGTTGCTCATCGCCGCCGTACATGTCACGAGCGCGATTCTCGCGGGAATGGTATGGACAGGAGTCTGGCTGCGGGTCCTCCTCGCTTTTGATGTGATCTTTGTGGTAACAGGGTGGCTGATTTTCTCGCAGGTCGTACAGGAATAACGATGAAACAAGTTGCTTCATTCATGGATCGCGTGCTGCCGTGGCTCACGTGCGGGTTGATGCTGATCGCGCTGGCGTTTGTGTTTTTGTACGTGCCGAACGAGCGCGTGCAGGGGCCAGCGCAACGCATTTTCTATTTTCATCTCCCAGCCGCGTGGAATACGTTTCTCGGATTTTTCATTGTCGCGGGCGCAAGCGCGGCCTTCCTGTGGCAAGGCGACCGCTTTTCCGACTTGCTAGCGCAGGCGGCGGCTGAAGTTGGCATGGTGTTCTGTACGCTGGTGATTATCACCGGCTCGATTTGGGCCCGTCCGATTTGGGGCGTGTGGTGGACGTGGGACCCACGCCTGACGATGGTTGTGATTCTGTGGATGATCTATGCCGCGTACATTCTGCTGCGGCTGCTCGCCGGGGATAATGAATTGATTGCTCGCTACGCGGCCGTGCTGGGCATTATCGGCGTGCTGGATATTCCGCTGTTGTACATCGCCGTGAAGCTGTGGCGGGGGATTCATCCCAAGGTCGAGCGCATGGCACCGGAGATGATCTGGACCTTGCTGATCTGCACTGCGGCGTTTCTCGGTCTTTTTGCTTGGTTGATCTGGCTGCGATTGCGGAGTCTCACGTTGCGCG
>JABFSC010000779.1 GCA_013140885.1 Deltaproteobacteria bacterium
AGTGTTGCTGCCGGTCGCCGACGCCCATACCGCCGCGTGTATTCTCTATGATGAGCAGCAACAAGGCCGACGGGTGGCACCGGTCGAAGTCCGCACCCCGCCCCCGCCTCGTCCGCGGGCTGATAGCCGCGTCAGCGGAGAGACGCTGGTGCGGGTCGAAGGACTCAAGGTGCACTTCCCGATTCGGCGGGGGATTCTCAAGCGTGTCGTTGGCCATGTCAAAGCGGTGGACGGCGTTGATTTGACCATCGCCAAGGGGAAGACGTTGGCACTGGTGGGTGAGTCAGGCTGCGGCAAGACGACATTAGGCAAGGCGTTGCTGCAATTGATCCGCCCGACGGCGGGGCGCGTCGAGGTCAATGGACAGGACCTCACCACGCTGGACCGGCAGGCGCTGCACGCGTACCGGCGGCGGCTGCAAATCATTTTTCAGGACCCGTACTCCTCCTTGAATCCCCGCATGATGGTGGGCGAGATCGTGCGGGAAGGGATGACGGTGCATGGCATCGGCTACGACCGCCAAGACCAGGAGGAGCGCGTCAAGGAGATTCTGGGGCAAGTCGGGCTTGATCCTGATGTGCGCTACCGCTATCCGCACGAATTCTCCGGCGGGCAACGCCAACGCATCAGCATCGCCCGCTGCCTGGCGGTGAACCCAGAGTTCATTGTCTGTGATGAAGCCACCAGCGCGCTGGATGTGTCCGTGCAGGCGCAGATTCTCAATCTGCTGGAGAAGCTACAAACCGATCTGGGGCTCACCTATCTCTTCATCACCCACAACCTGGGGGTGGTGGAATATCTCGCCGACGAGGTCGCGGTCATGTACCTGGGGCGGATCGTCGAGCGTGGACAGACCGAGGAGGTGTTTGCGAATCCCCGTCACCCCTATACACAGGCGCTGCTGTCCGCGATTCCCAAGATCGACCCTCGCACCGGTGGTGAAAAGATTCGCCTTGCTGGCGACATTCCCTCGCCGAGCAACCCGCCGACAGGGTGCCATTTCCATCCCCGCTGTACGCACGTGCTGCCGCGGTGTCGGGAACAGTATCCGCCGTCGATCCCGCTTTCCGCGTCGCATGCCACGAGTTGTTTTTTGTATGAAGGGGGGTAAACGGGCAGGGCAACCGGCAGTTTGTAGTGTAGGGTAGTGGGAATTGGCGACTGACATTCACGTTCGAGGGCGAGGATGCAACCGTTGCGAAGCGCACCTATATGCGCGCATAGTGCGTGAAGTGATGAACTCATGACAATGTTACTGTTGGGGGCGCCTACCCATGCCAAAACGTACCAGCAAAACCGGAAGTGAACTTTTCATTGTTGATAATAGTGATGAAGACTGGAAAGTCGTTCGCTACCTTCACGATTGGTGTCAGATTTCCAGGGCTATCGACATAGCTACGGGCTACTTTGAGATTGGCTCACTCCTGGCATTTCAAGACGAATGGCAAAAGGTTGATCAAATCCGTATTTTGATGGGTGATGAAGTATCCCTACGCACAAAGAACGCTTTCGCCACAGGTTTGAAGAAGGCCACACATTCGCTTGACGCTAGTCTAGAGGCAGAGAAGCAGAAGAATGACTTCCTTGTTGGCGTTCCCGCTATCGTTGAAGCTATTCGCTCTGGCAAGATCACGTGTCGCGTCTATCGCAAGGACAAATTCCACGCCAAAGCCTACATCACGCATGCTCGTCTTGAGGTGATTGGGTCGAGTGCCTTAGTAGGTTCGTCCAATTTTACCTACCCTGGGCTGACGGAAAACATCGAACTGAATGTCCAAATCACCGGACAGCCCGTGAATGTCTTGCAAGAATGGTATGAGGAACATTGGGCTGAAGCAGAAGAAGTAACTCCGGAAATTCTCCGCACGATCGAACGCCACACTCGCGAATACTCCCCTTTTGAGGTGTACGCCAAGGCGTTACACGAATTTTTCCGCGGCCACGAAATCACGGTCAGCGAATGGGAACGACATGGCGGCTCCAAAATCTATCCCATCCTCGACCAATACCAGCGAGAGGGTTACCACACGCTGATGAAAATCGCCAATCGGTATAATGGTGCCTTCCTCTGTGACGGAGTCGGACTTGGGAAGACGTTTGTTGGCTTAATGCTCTTGGAGCGGCTCATCGCCTACGATCGGAAACGCGTTGTACTTTTTGTTCCCAAAAGTGCACGCGAACCGGTGTGGGAAAAAGAACTCCGGAGGTATCTGCCTCATCTCTTTGGCGACTTCAGTAATCTTGTCATTTTTAATCATACCGACTTGCTCCGTGGTGGTGAGTTACCAGACAGGCTCAAACGCATCAAGGAAATGGCCGATGTCATTCTCATCGACGAAGCGCACCACTTCCGCAACACCGGCACACGCGGTGGAGAAGGGGAGCGGCAATCCCGCTACTGGCAACTGTATGACCTGGCTGAAGGAAAGACGATGTTTTTGTTGACCGCGACTCCGGTGAACAATCGTCTGACCGACTTGCAGCATATGATGGAGTTGTTCTCACGGCGGCAGGCTGACTACTTCAAGGATGCTCCCTTGGGAATTCACTCCTTGGCTGGTCACTTCCGTAAGATGGAAAAAGAATTGGAGCGGCAGATCCTCCAGCAACCCGACGCGGCAAACGGGATGGAGACCAATCTGGCTGAAGCTGAGCAGGTACTAGCAACGGACACGCTTTTTCGCGCCTTAGTCGTCCAGCGCAGTCGGGCCTATGTGAAAAAAAGTCAATTGCAGCACGGTGGCTCCCTGACACTGTTCCCGCACCGCGAAGACCCAAAGATCGTTGAATACTCCGTGAAAAAGACCTACGGACGTCTCCTCGCCATGCTGGAAGCCGCGTTTGCCAAGGACAAGCCACTGTTCTCCTTGGCAATCTATTATCCGCTGGCCTATTACAAAGGCTCAGACTCGTCGATCAATCCTCTAGATGAAGGGCGTCAGCAAGAGGTCGTTGGCCTGATCCGTACGCAATTCCTCAAGCGCTTTGAAAGCTCGGCGCAAGTCTTTGAGATGTCTTGCCAAACCCTGTTGCTCAAGCTCCTGGCCTGGGTAACGAAACACAGCCAAACCGAAGCGGAAAAGCACAGGCTCGATCGCTGGATTCGACGGCATAAGGAGTTAATTGACTACGTTCGCGAGAAACAAATCGCACTACGGGAAGATAATGAAGACTGGGATGAGGAAGACGTGATCCCCGAAGAAATGCTTGATGCGGTTGAGGCTCTCGATCGCGAAGAGTTCAGAGTTGAGGAGATTCTTGCGGAAACGTTCTTGGATTTGGACCAGTTGGCGGAATTTCTTGACGAGCTGAAGAAGTTCAAGCCCGCGCATGACGACAAAGCCAAAGCGCTGATCAAGTTACTCAAGACCGACCCCGTCTTGAAAAAACATAAAGTGCTGATCTTCACCGAGTTCATGGATACGGCCCGGTATCTCAAGCAGCAACTGCACGAGGCTGGACTGGGTGGGCTTGATGAAGTTGATAGCGCGGTGAAGCGAGACCGGGGTGAGATTATTCGTCAATTCGCGCCGTACTATAACGGCTCTTCAAGTGCGCAGCTTGCCAACGAGCAATTGGCGGAAACGCGTATTCTCATTTCGACAGACGTGCTGTCGGAAGGGTTGAATCTGCAAGACGCAACGCGGCTCATCAATTACGAACTCCATTGGAATCCCGTCCGTCTCATGCAGCGGATTGGTCGTGTCGACCGGCGTATGAACCCGGAGACCGAGGCGCGGATTGTCGCTGACCACCCCGATCAGAAATTAGTACGTGGGCGTGTGGCATATTGGAACTTCTTGCCACCGGACGAACTAGACGAACTCCTGAAACTATACCAACGAGTTTCACGCAAGACGCTCCGCATTTCCAAAACCTTTGGTATCGAGGGGAAAAAACTCCTCACTCCACAAGATAACTATGAAGCGTTGAAGGATTTCGCGGAAACCTACGAGGGGACGACCTCCTCGTCCGAAGCCATGCACCTGGAGTATCAACAACTGATCAAGGATTACCCTGATTTGCCAGAAAAGCTGGCTGCGCTGCCAGGACGGGTTTTTAGTGGTAAACGCCACCCGGCAAAAGATACGAAAGCGGTATTCTTTTGTTTTGCGCTTCCCGCACCAGGAGCCAGGGTCCATGAAGAAGAGAGAGCCGATGTCAGTGTATGGACCGAGGAAACCGGCAGCGTCAAATGGTATCTCTACGACCTGGCAACTGAAAAGATTCATGAGGAACCAACCGGGACTATCAGTGTGATTCGTTGTGTGCCTGAGACTCCGCGTCAGCACGATATCTCGAACGAGACACTGTCTGATATCCGCGCCAAAATCGAGAAACACATTAAGAACACCTACCTGAAGCAGGTGCAGGCTCCGATTGGGGTCAAGCCGCTCCTGAAAGTGTGGATGGAACTGAGTTAGAGGGGGTGCCGTGAGTACTGCCGATCTTGACCGTCTTCGCTCCATCAAGACCTTACCGTCGCTGGTTAGATACCTGCGCGATGAACTCGGATGGCCAATTGCATCTGATGATTTCGACGACATCACCTTCGACTACCAACCGGAGGAACTCGGTTTGGATACCAAGGCTGCGGTCAAGATTAGAGGGATTAAGCAGCTCCGCCCCCTGGATTCCCACCAACCCTGGGGTATCTTCTTCATCAATTTCGAGCCTAAGCGCCTGCCGGTGGTGGTGCTGCGTCGCATTCTCGCGAACCTTGTCATCAAAAGTCGCGCTGGGGCAAATACTGCTGATCGCCCGCACTGGAAGCTTGGCGATTTGCTGTTCATCTCTGCCTACGGCGCTGAGGATACCGACCAACGCGAAATCGCCTTCGCGCATTTCCACCAAAGCGGGCAGGATCTCCCCACGTTGCGTGTCCTTGGCTGGGATGGTGCTGATACTCCGCTCAAGCTCGAACACGTCGCTCATACTTTAGCGGACAAGCTCCACTGGCCGGACGATCCGACTAAAACCGATGCCTGGCGCACCCAATGGTCCTCTGCCTTTCGCCATCGTCTTGGCCATGTCATCCGTACTGCTGACAACCTGGCCGAGGTTCTTGCTGATTTAGCCCGGCGCATCCGCGCCGCCGCGTCGCGCCTCATGCAAGCCGAATCGGATAGGGGTTCGCTCACAAAGCTCTATAAAGCATTTCAAGCGGCACTGATTCACGATCTCAAGCCGGACGACTTTGCCGACACATACGCTCAGACCATCACCTACGGTTTGCTCACCGCCGCCATCTCACGCACGGAAATGAGTAAAGGCCGCCACGGGACCGCGCTCATCGCCAGCAACGTGACGGATATGGTGCCGATCACCAATCCCTTCCTGAAGGAAATGCTCCAAACTTTCCTCAAGGCTGGCGGGCGCAAGGGTGGTATCGACTTTGACGAACTTGGGATTCAGGATGTTGTCGAACTGCTCCGTGGCGACGAAACCGACCTTCCGGCTATCCTGCGCGACTTCGGCAACCGCACCCACGGTGAGGACCCCGTTATCCATTTCTACGAGCATTTCCTCAGCGCCTACGACAAGCAGATAAAAATTCAACGTGGCGTTTTCTACACACCGCAGCCTGTCGTCTCCTACATCGTTCGCAGCGTTCACGAACTCCTGCAAACTGAGTTCGGCCTCGAAGACGGTCTCGCCTCCACTGTCACCTGGGGTGAAATGCTCAAGTGTCATCCCGATCTAAAACTGCCGCCGCTTAGCGACGAACCGGGTGAAAAGCGCACGATCAGCCCTGACGAACCCTTCGTCCAAATTCTCGATCCTGCAACCGGTACTGCCACCTTCCTTGTCGAAGCCATTGATGTCATTCACCGTACCCTCACTGCCAAATGGAGGAAGCAAGGGCTAACCGAGGCACGGCAGCGCACCGCGTGGAATGACTACGTGCCGAAACATCTCCTCCCACGCCTGCACGGCTACGAGCTGATGATGGCTCCCTACGCCATCGCCCACATGAAGATCGGCCTCAAGCTCGGCGAGACTGGCTACCACTTTGGTGGCGAGGAACGTGCTCACATCTATCTCACCAACGCGCTCGAACCAAAAGTAAAGCAACTCCCACAAATCGGCTTCCATGCATTAGCCCACGAAGCCGCCGCCGTTAATGAAGTCAAATGGTATAAGCGGTTTACTGTAGTCATTGGTAACCCACCGTATTCGGTTAGTTCGCAAAACAAAGGCGACTGGATTAAGAGAGTGATTAGAGACTACGCTTGCATTGATGGACAGCCTTTAGGGGAACGCAATACGAAGTTGCTCCTTGATGACTACGTGAAGTTCATTCGCTTCTCCCAGTGGCATAGCGAGCAGACTGGTTACGGCATAGTAGACCTGATCACTAACCATGCCTACCTTGATAATCCAACCTTCCGCGGTATGCGCGATAACCTAAAGAAGGCATTTGACGACATATACGTGCTTGACCTCCATGGTAACAGTAAGAAAAAAGAGCGATGCCCTGATGGCTCGAAAGATGAAAACGTCTTTGACATCCAACAAGGTGTCGTTATCAGTACCTTTGTCAGGCGTCTAAGGAAGAAAAAATCTGCCACTGTACATCACGAGCATCTCTGGGGCGCTCGTGATGTGTACGAAAAAAATACCCAAGACAAAATAATCGTGCAGAAAGGAAAGTATCGCTGGTTCCAGCAAAACGATCCAAGTTCGACAAAATGGATCCCTCTGAATTCTCAATCTCCATTCCATTTATTTGTACCTCAAGACATCGCTTTGCTTCCGGAATATGAACACGGCTGGAAAATCACAGATGTCATGCGAGTCAACTCGACTGGAATCAAAACTCATCGCGATCATTTTGCCCTGGATTTTGATCTTCCAATACTCCGCGAGCGCATAGAAAATTTCAGAGACTTGAGTATTGCAGATGAAAGAATAGCGGACCTGTATGCCCTCCACGATACCGATGGATGGAAGCTAGAGCAGAGCCGACGCTCTCTCGCAAAGGACTCCCGCTACTCAGAGCACTTTACGCACTGCCTCTATCGTCCCTTCGATATACGGGCGTATTATCACCACGAGGATGTGGTTGAGGGTATGAGACCCGAGGTGATGTCTCACATGCTGGCAGGAAGAAATATTGGTCTTATCGCCACGCGTCAGGTTACCAGTTTGGATTTTTGCCATATCCTATGCTCACGAATGCTTGTAGAAATGAAAACATGCTCCCATGATCGAGGAACGAACTTATTTCCACTGTACCTTTATTCTCATGGCACGAAGACAGATCTTTTCCACAATAGCAATTCTGTGGATGGTTTTGAAAACGCTCGCCCGAATCTCGCCCCTAAGTTTACTTCGGACTTCACAGCCCGTTTGAAAATGGCTTTTGTTGCTGAGGGAAAAGGAAATCACAAGCGAACATTAGGGCCTGAAGACATCTTTCACTACATCTACGCCGTGCTCTACAGTCCCAGCTACCGTACTCGCTACGCAGAGTTCCTGAAGATTGATTTCCCGCGCCTGCCGCTCACCTCCAGCCTGGAACTGTTCCGTGCGCTGGCTCGCCTCGGCAGCGAACTCGTCGCCCTGCACCTTATGGAATCGCCCAAGCTGGACAGACATTTCACCAAGGTTGTCGGAAACCAGAATCCCGAGGTCGAAAAAATTTCGTGGTCCAACGACACGGTGTGGCTCGACAAGGCACAGACGTGTGGCTTCCGCAGCGTGCCCGAAGCCGTGTGGAATTTCCACATCGGCGGTTATCAAGTGTGTGAGAAATGGTTGAAAGACCGCAAAGGTCGTACCCTCTCGAAAGACGACACCGCTCACTATCACAAAATCGTTGTCGCCCTCTCCGAAACCATTCGGCTCATGCAGGAGATCGACGAGGTCATCGACAAACATGGCGGCTGGCCGTTGAAGTGAGTTCATTGTGAGTGACTTATTCGACAATGCACGACCAGAACCAAGCTCACCTCAAGTGCAGTGGTTGTTTGTTGATGAGGCTGGTGACCCCACGCTTTTCCATAGTTCCGGCAAACCCATCGTCAATACGCCCGGATGCTCGCGTTTCTTCATCATTGGGAAACTTGAGGTAGAAGACCCCGATTCGCTCTCACAGGCGCTCACCGCCTTACGGCAAGAACTCCTCGCGGACCCCTATTTTGCAGGCGTTGAATCCTTTCGTCCGGACCGTGAGAAAACGGCGGTATTGTTCCATGCGAAAGACGACCTGCCGGAGGTCCGGTACCGCGTGTTCAATCTTCTCCGTTTCGCCGGGAAGACGCTTCGGTTTCATGCCGTAGTCTGCGACAAACTGGCCTTGCTGGACCGAGAGACACAACAGCGTCAGCAGAATCCAAGGTACCGCTATCAACCGGATAGTATTTACGACGGTTTGATTCGTTCCCTGTTTGCCAAGCTCCATCGCCTCGCCGACCGTTATGAAGTTTGCATAGCGAAACGTGGTAGCAAAGATCGCAACCACGCTCTTCAATCAGCCATCGAACATGCGGAGCAAGACTTCGAGCAAAGATTTGGCTTTTCGCGTGGAGGAAAAGATGCCTGGCCGATTACTATATCAAGCCCACAAAAGACCGTTTGCCTACAGGCGGCTGACTATTTTCTTTGGGCAGTGCAACGATTCTACGAAGTGCGTCGCCATCCGCAGACGAGCGAGGAAATTCGTGAAGATCGCTTCCTGAATATGCTCTGGCCTCAGATTGGTGAGATTCATGATCTCGATTGTGGTGGGGCGCACGGCACGTTCTTTACTGCGCAGCGACCGCTTACGCTTGAAGATCGGTTTGGAAGCAGACAGAAGCGAAAAAAGAAGAAGCTGTGAGTATAGGAGCCCCGAAGGCTCTCACGGCACGGGGCCGAGTTTCGCTCACAGCGGCGGCATTGTGGCACAAACCCATTTGGAGTTCAAATCATGGAGGACTCTGTTGTGGCCTTGTTCAGAACGGACAAATTTGCGATAGAGAGCCGCGTGAATCTCTGGACCCGATTACGAGACGAATTCGCCCACGCCTTCGCGCTCCATCCTGTTGAGCGAGATTTGACGCTGGACGACCTTGCTCTACTAGAGAGAGTCGCCGCTGGCATCGTCAACCGCGGCATGGCGGATCCCGCTGTCTTGTTTCTTGAATCGCTGGGACCACTCAATTTCTTGGGCAGCCAAGTGCTACACGGGCTCGCCCCGTTTCTTGAACTCGTCTGTGACCCAACGGAACTCGAACGCTTGGCCAATATCCTGGAGCGGCGCGACAGTATCGAACGGTTGAGTACCCTCATCGCGGAGAAGGCGGCGGTATGAATCCTCAAGACTTGCGTGTCATCCTCGCCACCGACTGTGGCAGTACCACCACCAAAGCGATTCTCATCGAGAAGCGCGGCGACGAGTATCGCCAAACCTATCGCGGTGAGGCCCCCACCACCGTCGAAGCGCCGTTCGAGGATGTCACCCGTGGCGTGCTCAACGCGATTCAAGAAGTCGAGGAGTTGTCTGGTCGTCACATTCTCGATGGTGAACACATCCTCACCCCCGCTACCGGCACCACCGGCGTGGACATCTATATTTCGACCAGTAGTGCCGGGGGTGGCTTGCAGATCATGGTCGCCGGTGTGGTCAAATCCATGAGCGCCGAAAGCGCGCAACGGTGTGCCTTGGGTGCGGGGGCGATTGTCATGGATACCCTCGCCGCCAATGATGGCCGTCCAAGTTATGAAAAGATTGAGCGCATTCGCCAACTCCGCCCTGACATGCTCCTCCTCGCTGGGGGCACCGACGGTGGGACCGTCTCACACGTGGTGGAGATCGCCGAATACATCGCGGCGGCGGACCCCAGACCGCGCTTGGGGATTGGCTATCAACTGCCAGTGATTTTCGCGGGCAACAAGGAGGCGCGCGGCCAGGTGCAGCGTCTGTTAGGCGACACCACCGCGTTATCAATCGCCGAGAATATCCGTCCGGTGCTAGAGCAGGAAAACCTGATGCCCGCGCGCCACCGCATCCATGACCTCTTTCTCGAACACGTGATGGCCCAAGCGCCGGGCTACAAGAAGTTGATCTCCTGGACCGGGGCCCCCATCATTCCCACCCCGGCGGCGGTCGGCATGATTATCGAAACCGTGGCCCGGCGCGAGGGACTCAATGTCATCGGCGTGGACATTGGCGGGGCGACGACTGACGTCTTCTCCGTGTTCCACGAAATTTTCAATCGCACGGTGAGCGCGAACCTGGGCATGAGTTACAGCATCGCCAACGTGGTCGCCGAAGCCGGGCTCGACAACAT
>JABFSC010000053.1 GCA_013140885.1 Deltaproteobacteria bacterium
CGGCGAAAACCGTTACCGTGGTTGCGGGAGATGGGACTGATAGTGACATATTTTCTCCTAAGCAAAGAACTCTATGTCACCGCCTATCTCCCTAAAAATCAAGACCTTTTTTATGAGAAGACCCTGGCACCGATGTGCGCACGATTCAGTTGCTCCTGGGCCATCGCAGTTTGTCCACGACCGCGCGGTATCTCAAAGTCGCGACCAGCACTGTCTGTGCTACCACCAGTCCCTTCGACCTCTTGCCCGTCCCGCCCGCGTGGCCAGAAGTGTCCGCCCCACCCCAGTACTTCTAACGGGAGGAGCATTATGCGTCCTTCCCTGGAAGTGGCGGATATCTTTCGCCGCTCTGGGCCCCAGTATCGCCAGACGCACGGCGCCGCGCTCTCGCCCGCCCAACGCCGGGTGATGCGCGCGATCGAAAGCTGTCGGACCGCGGCCCTCGGCGGCCATGTCGAACGCTGTGACACCTGCGGACACCAACGGATTGCGTATAACTCCTGCGCGGACCGCCATTGCCCCAAATGTCAATCGCTCACCCGCGCGCAATGGCTGGAGGCGCGCCGGGCGGAACTCTTGGAGACAGAATACTATCACGTTGTGTTTACCGTCCCGCAGGAGATCGCGGCCATTGCCTACCAGAACAAGCGCGTGGTCTACAACATCCTGTTCCGCGCTACTTCAGAGACCTTGCGCACGATCGCGGCGGACCCGACACATCTCGGCGCCGAGATCGGCTTCCTGGCCGTGTTGCATACCTGGGGGCAAACCTTGCTGCACCACCCACACCTGCATTGTGTTGTCCCAGGCGGGGGGATTGCTCCTACTGGAGATCGCTGGATCGCCTGCCGGCCTGGATTCTTCTTGCCTGTCCGGGTGCTCTCCCGGTTGTTTCGCCGCCTGTTCTTGGAGCAGCTCGACCACGCCTATACCACCGGACAGCTGCAATTCTCCTCCGCTCTTGCGCCGCTCCACGAGCCGCAGGCCTTCGCGGCATATGTGGCCCCACTCCGCCAGCGGGAGTGGGTCGTCTACGCGAAGAAGCCCTTTGGCAGTGCGGACCGTGTGCTCGACTACTTGGGGCGCTACACGCATCGGGTGGCCATCTCTAATAACCGGCTGCTCAGTATGGATCAGGAGCAGATCACCTTTCGCTGGAAGGATTATCGTCAGCACGATAAGCAAAAACGTATGACGCTTACCCCTACCGAGTTCATTCGTCGGTTCTTACTGCACGTCTTACCCAGCGGCTTTCAACGCATCCGCCATTTCGGCTTTCTGGGCAACCGCTACCGCCAGGCCAAGTTGGACTTGTGTCGCCACTTGCTCGCCATGACGCCGCGTCCACCAGCCCTCCCTACACGCGTCGACTATCGCGATCGCTATGAACAGCTCACCGGGAAGTCCCTGCGTATGTGTCCCGTGTGTGCTCAGGGCCAGATGGTCCGTGTGGAGGCGCTGCCGACTTGTCCCACAACGGCGCTGCCCGGCTGGGATAGCTCATGAGACCCGCCTGGCAGCCTACGAGTTTGATGATCCCGAGAGTCGACTCGGACTGCACGTGGGTGTGTGTCCACGCACCCGTCTGTCTCGTCGCAGCGTTCGACCTCCTCTTGTGGCCTCTGAAGCACACGCACAGAGTGTTGTCCTCGACGGCTTCGAGCTTTGGACGGCAGTCTCGGCGCCCTCTTACTGCTAGTTGTCTTCTGCGGTGACCGTGTGTCGAGCCCCGCTGGAGATTCCTTCCCCATAACGGCCGCATGGTACGCGATTTAGTGCAACTGGTTTTTTAGCTCACCGAGCGCGGCCCCACGGACTGCGACCTCCCCGCACGTTCAGACGCCGCGCTCGCTAATCTAAAAACGCTCTGCATTATGGAAATGTTTCCATAACTGTACAAATGTGCCCGCTGGTCCTATTCGGTGAGCAGCGGCTGCACCGGCGGTAGTTCGACCACTTGCTGCCGGATCGGCGCGGGATCACTGCCCGTTAATTCGCCCCCACATCGCCGACACTGGACCGGTTTGCAGGTGACCACCGTATCCACGTTCTCAAGCGGCACAAGGGCACGTTGATGCGGCGCATGGCCAAACTGTCCGCCCGCTTTCCGGCCCGACGCCGGTTTTGGGGGCTTGCGCTTGACGTGCGGCCCATCACTTGATGGGGGTTTGGAGGAGTTCTGGGAATTCTGATTCAGCCGGGCTGTCAATTCCCGCACTTCGCCTTCTAATTGCGTAATGCGCTGCTCATAGTAGGTGACCAGCCCACTGAGGACCACTTGCACCGCTGCGGGGGCTTGCTCCCAGACTTCCTCGGGCACGATGGTTGGGCGTTTCGGCGTCACGCCGTTTCCTCTATCTCATCTCCCTCTTCTCCTCAAGACTGGGAGGTAAACACTTACCTACCGGGTAAGTGTTCACGGGGTGGACTGTTGCTGGAACCCGCGAAAAATGGGCATTTTTTCCCTAGCAGTCCGCTGCGTTAGTGGCTTTTTCCGTCCAAAAACTGTGCAAACTGCCTGTTCTATGACGACGGACTTTAGCAGACTATGCGCATTTCTTGGGTTTTTTGCGTTTCTTCTCGCATTCGGCTCTCAATATTTTATTAGTCCACCCTGTGAACAGCCACCCTACCGGAAGGTCGTTCACCATAGCCCGTCATATTGACCCCCAAACCCACCCGCATCCCATTAAACGTCCGATAATGTCCTCGTATGTCAACTTTCTAGGTTGATATGGCTGGGCTTTTTCCGGGCAATATCACAAGCACGGTTTGGCTCAGGATGGGGTCGGTGTTAGCAGGAGTGTTAGCGGGGTTGTTGGATGATAGACAAACACGGAGCACGCAATCGTTTTTGCATGTCGTACGAAACTGTGGAACATCCAACCAAGTACCGTAGCATTGACCAGTGGTTCGCATTTTCACTGGAGAAGTCAACCGACCCCCTGCCCTTCCCCCAATTCCCTAACCACTACAGAACTCTACACTATTCTCTTGAAGATTCCCTCCTCGACTTGTGTCAGTTTGACCACGCACGCGTGGTGCGTCGTCAGACTTCGGTCAAGATGTCATCGCTGCGGAGTCACACGCATAAGAGCGCTTCGCCCTCTGGTAGGAATACTAAAGTAACCTTCTCTCGGTTGTCGTTAGAGGTACAGGCTTCCAAAAAAGAGGAGACTGGCGTGTAAGGATTGGCGTGAAAATTAGTGTCGTCAAACCGAGACGTCTGTGATAGGGAT
>JABFSC010000469.1 GCA_013140885.1 Deltaproteobacteria bacterium
ATCTTCACGTCACCCATACCGAGCGCGCCCATCATGCCCATCATGCTGGTAGCGGATTGCAGCTTACTCTCGGAGTCGAGCAGAAAGTTGCCACTGGTCACTACCCGTTCCCCCGCAGTGAGGCCATCGAGCACGACGAAGCGGGAGTCAGCCTTGACGCCGAGCTTTATCTCGCGCGGAGCAAACACCCCCTGACCTTGATCAACGAAGACCAGTTGCCGAAGCCCCGACTGCAACACCGCGCTCTCAGGGAGGGTGAGCGTGAGGCCAAGGTTAATCTCAATCTCACTGTTTGCATACATGCCAGGCTTGAGTTTCCCCTGCGGATTGACAAACTCCAAGCGCACCTTGTTGGTCCGAGTCTGAGTGTCGAGGTAGGGATAGATGTACGTGATCTTACCGCTGAAGGTCTCTCCCGGATAATAGGAGAGCGCAATGGTGACCTCTTGACCTTCATGCACCAGCGGGACCTCGTACTCGTAGATGTCCGCATACAGCCAGACGGTGGAGAGGTCGGCGATACGATAGAGTTTCATCCCCGGTTCCACCCGCATGCCTGCCACCGCCATTTTCTCCACGACTATCCCTGAGGCTGGGGCAGAGAGGGTCAGATACGTCTGCGGCATCCCGCGATCTTCCAGGGTTTTGAGCTGCTGTGGGGTCAGGTCCCAGAGCAATAAGCGACGGCGTGCGGCTTCGACAAGTCCCTGACTGCCGTTGCGCGCTTCGGGTAGTGAACTGTGGGCGAGTTGGTCTCGGGTATGGAGCGCCAGGAGGTATTCTTCCTGGCTGGTGACTAAATCTGGACTATAGAGCGTCAGCAGGGGCTCACCTTTACGCACGGGTTTACCGGTGTAATCGATAAAAAGGTCTTGTACCCAGCCGCTGATCTTGAAGGTCACGTCCACTAGGCGGCGCTCGTCGAAGTCAACCCGCGCGACCGCACGGATCGTTTTCTTGAGCGTCGTGCGCTCGACAATAGCGGACGTGACACCAATCATCTGGCGCTGCGTGGGAGACAAACGGATTGTGGCTTGAGTGGGAGGCGCTCCGTCTTCAGCCATAGGCATCTCGTGGGATGCACTTTCAGGCGCGACTGGTGATCTTTCCGTGCCGCCATGATGTGAGCCTTCGGGGGAAGCCGCGCCAGTTATACGAGCCAGCACACTCGTGAGGGCAAGGGCGATAAAGAGACTAAACGTTCTGTGGGATTGCATGGTTAATGCCTCGGTAATGATTGTCCCACGGCCCGCTCCAGGTCGGCATACGCCTTCTCAAAGTCCGTGGCCGCGGTAATATGTTCAAGGTGCACCTGCTCGACAACGCGCAGGCTGTCAGTGAGCGCCAGAAAGTCCACCGTTCCGGTCTGGTAGCCAATGCGAGAGGAAGCCAGGGCTTGTTCGGCTTGGGGAATGTGCGTCTGGGTAAAAAGATTGACCAGTGCGATTGCGGTTTGTGCACGCACCAACGCGCTTTTGACTTCCGCCAAGGAGGTATCCTGGGCCGCGCGCAGATCGGCCTTGCTGGCGCTGAGTCGTGCGGTCGCCTCAGCGACCCCCGCGTCATACTTCTCGCGGTACGCGAGAGGAATCGTCGCAGAGAAGACAACGCCGAACCCGTCTCTTCTGCCCGTGTTCAAGAACCGCTCGACGTAGACTTCAAAGTCGGGAAAGTAGGCCTTGCGAGAAAGCGCGAGCGTCGTGGTGTCCCGCGCAATGGCGGCAGCATTGGTGGCAATCTCCGGTCGGTTATGCAGTGTCAACTCGGTCAATTCGGCTAGTGTATGTCTGACCACAGGCTTGGGCGCATCGTGCGGTACCCCTAATGGAGCTTCAGGCGAACGACTCAAGAGCCCGTTCAACATCGCTCTGACCTCTCCCAGTTTGAGGGTTTGCGTGGTCACCCGCGTAATGAGGCGGGTCAGCTCCACCTGGGCGCGTAGCACGTCTGGTTGTGAGGCTTGGCCGACTGCGTATTTCTTCTCAGCAATCGTGGCGAACTGAGCCGCCAACTCTTTCTCGCGGGCATAGACGAGAAGATTTTGATGGCCCTGCCACAGGTCATAGTAGGCTTTTTTCGTCGCGGCCCGCGTTATGATCTCCGCCTGCCGTTGTTCCCCTCTGACGATAGCGACCTCGTGCGTGGCGATCTCCCCACGCAGCCGACGTTTGCCTGGAAACGGTAGCTTCTGCGAGAGCTTGAGAATGTTGTTGTCGGTGTGAGTGAGGTCAAAATTTTCCGGGATGTTAAAGCCTTCATAGGTGAACAGGGGATCATCCAAAGCCGAAACCTGAGCGGGTCGCTCCTGGGCTGCGCGCACGCGCAGCCCAGCCGCCTGTATTGTCGGGTTGTGCGCTTGGGCGTAGGTGAGCAGGGCATCCAGGGGGAGTGTTTCAGACAGGAACACTCTTTCCTCTGTACCGCCGGCGGGATCCTCCATCAATCCTTCACTCATTGTGCTATCAGCCGCGAAACTGGGACGAGACACAGTGAACACGGCGCTCGTGGACATCACGAACAGACCGAGAAGCAGTGAGACACTTTCCCTGTGTATTAGCGTGTACATAGATTCCTCCGGAGAGGGCGTCTTGTGCTTGAGACGCCTCTTTCCCTGTACCGACCTCCTTTGCGGTTACTTGGTCGCCTTCGCCATGTCTCTGTGCATCCGTGCCATCGCTTCGTACTCTTTGGCGAGCTCTTCGTACTTCTTGGCGGCCTCGTTGCAATGAGCGAACAACGTCCCGGATTTTGTTTTCAAGGCTGGCGTCACGGCGTAAAAATCCGCGAGCTTTTTGTGCTCGGCGTGTTTCTGATGCGCTGCCTGCGCTTCCTTCTCATAGTACGCGGCGATAGCCTCGTGATCCGCGGGTGTCTTGGCTTCGCTAATCATTTGCTCCAGGCTTTTCCCTTCGGCGGCTGAGCCGAAAGAAGCGTACCCGAGCACGACGATGGTCAGTATTGCTATCATTGCGCCGATGTTCTTCCACGTTTTCATGATGTGTTTCTCCTTGTTGGTTAGCTCTTGTATTAAGCGGGTGAACGGACTTGATCTTTGACGCTTCTCATTATGAGGTGCTCCCTGGTGGCCCTCGACTCCAATGCCCGCTCAGCGCGTGTGATGCGCAATCTTTCAACATGGTGCCCTTTCTTTGTGCAGAGAGTGGGGCAGACCGACTCATACCTCCTCGTCAGAGCACCTGTTCTTCTGGCCAGGGCTACTCTCCTCCTGGTATGC
>JABFSC010000611.1 GCA_013140885.1 Deltaproteobacteria bacterium
TGAGTTCTTGCGCGGTGGTGGCAAGGAGCGTTTGCTGCGAGACCTGCGTGAGATCAGCCACATCTTGCAGTTGGACCTGTACATTAATCACTGTCCACGGGCGTCGCGGATTCGCAACTACTCCACCCGGCTGTGTTGGTGATCCAAATAAAGCTTGGACCTCGAACATTGCAACCATCTGGGTTTCCGCAAGGTACAAGACCTCGAACTGTGGACGCGCGACATGTCCTTCATTAAAACGACTTGAGAGGACTTTAGTTTGAGTAGTGGCGAGTGAGGTTTGCCAAAATTGTGGTTGGATTGCGCGATACCAGGTTCCAGTCTCCGGGCTTCGGATGAGCGCCAAGCAGCCGCGGAGATTCACGCCACCATTCCATGCTTGATGGAGTCGAGTATCTCACGCAGGCGTTGTTCTTCGTAGGTATGAAGTAAAGCCCGCGGGGGACGTCCTTCAAAGCGATCATTGGGAGCATCCAACCACTCCTGGGCATTAGCAACGAGTTCCTCCACCTCACGCTCCATATCGTCAGGCTGGATGGTTGCAATGTGGGATACTGCCGGTTGTGCCGCACTCATAAGGGAAAGACTCCTTTGGACAACGTTTATCCTCATTCACTCTAAGGAGAGCCTCGGTTGAGCGCAACCGACCTCCCCACCCAGCACGACACAACATAGCAACCGAGCCACACGCCAGAGCGTGCGTGAAACGAACGGGCTCTCTACTTGCTATACGCTCAGAACTGACGACCAACAACCGATCACTGGCCGTTTATCACAGAGAAGCAGCATTTGGTTATTTTCGCGGGTGCTGGTAAACAGCACCCTGACGCTAGCGACTGAGGATAAGCGGGAGTCCAAAGCCGCTGTAACGATAATAATAACCGCAGGATGACAATAGGTAATGACCTGAAAAAGGCAAACCATCCGAAAGGATGGAACGCAAAACTTCTGGCCTAACCTTTGAAATGATCTCTCAGTTCAAAGCAAGGTTGCAGAGCTGCCAGGCGCGCACGGAATCTCCTCGGAGGGCTGTGATGGCGCGGCTGAATGTGGAGGTTCAGGAATGCGTTCTGTTTTGATAATGCCCCGATGGTGGGGTTCATTTTTTCTAGGCATGAGTTTAATTCTGGGGCACCCCTCGACATCCACGGCGGCCTCACAACTCACCATCACATGGAGTGATAGATCGTCAAACGAGGACGGCTTCAAGGTCGAGCGGAAAACTGGCACCACTGGAACGTACGCTCAAATTGCCCAAGTAGGTGCCAATGTCATTTCCTTCATTGACTCCACGGTCACGGTAGGCACGACATACTGCTACCGCGTGCGCGCCTTTAATAGCGCGGGCAATTCGGCCTACAGCAACGAAGACTGTGGTACCGCACCCTCAGTCTCATTTACCCTCACGGTCACCAAGGCCGGGAATGGCACAGTCAGTAGCTCTCCAAGCGGTATTTCCTGTGGGAGTGACTGCTCCGAAACATACACAAGCGCCACCTCAGTCACTCTCAGTGCCACCCCCGCCAGCGACTACCGCTTCAGCGGTTGGAGCGGAGGCGGATGCAGTGGCACTGGCACCTGCACCTTGCTTATAAACACCAATACCAGTGTCACCGCCACCTTCGCTGTGATTCCAACAACCTACACGCTCTCCGTCACCAAAACAGGCTTAGGCACGGTCACCAGCTCTCCCGCTGGCATCACGTGTGGCACGGACTGCTCCCAACTCGCGGCACGGGGCTCCACTTTTACCCTCACCGCCACCCCATCCTCCGGCTATCGGTTTAACGGCTGGAGCGGGGCCTGTACCGGAAATCAGACATGCGCGGTGACACTCAATGCCAACACTAGTGTCACCGCCACTTTCACCACTCTCCCCACTGGGCTCGTTGCGGCTTATAGCTTTGGCGCTGGCAGCGGCTCCACGACAAGAGACTCCTCCGGTTGGAACAACACTGGAACTATCTCTGGCGCAACATGGACCACGAGCGGAAAATTCGGAACCGCCTTATCTTTCGATGGAGTGAACGATCGAGTGACCGTCAACGACGCAACCTCCCTCGATCTGACCACCGGGATGACCCTTGAGGCTTGGGTGTATCCGACCGCTCCGATGCGAGGCTGGCGCGGCATCGTACAGAAAGAGGGCGCTGGAGGGAACGTGTACTACCTCCATGCCAACTCACTGCAGAACCGACCAGCGACTGGAATGCGTATTGGAAGCGAACGCCAGCTCCAGGGCACGACGCAAGTCCCGCTCAATACTTGGACCCATCTGGCGGCAACTTACGATGGCGCAACTCAACGCCTCTACGTCAACGGGGTTCTCGTGGCCAGTCGTGCGCAAACTGGCTCAATAGCGGGTTCGGGTTCGCCGTTACGCATTGGCGGAAACAGCGTCTGGGGTGAGTATTTCCAAGGACGCATTGATGAGGTTCGCATCTATAACCGCGCCCTCACCGCCGCCCAGATCACAACCGATATGAATACCGCCGTCACACCATAAGAAAAATGCAATCCGGTGGGAAAATTTTTCTCATCCGGATTAAAGCTTGGGCGTCCTTGGACTATACTAAAAAGCAAGGGGGCAGCAACTCATAACCAGGGGGGTTGTGAAAAACTGACACTCCCATTTCTCAAAATACGAAAAACTTTCCTCGCGAAGGTTTTTCTCTGATCAGTACATGGGGGGCATTGATGTCGTGAAGTACCAATTTTCGGCCTGAAAAAGGCAAACCATCTGAAAGGATGGGACGCAAAGCCACTGGCCTACCGCTCGTCGCAATACGAGTCAGGGTCGCAGGGTTACCAGGCGCCACAGAAGAATCTCCGAAAATTCTGTGATTGCGCTGTTGTTTCAATCACTACAGAATTTTTAGGAGGTTCCATGAATTACTCTCGGGGGAAACTTTCCCTACGATCTTTTTGTTTCTCTGTTGCACTGCTCGCCTTGTGCACAGGCGCACGCGAAGCGACAGCGGCCCAACTCTCCCTCTCGTGGGGAGATGCCTCATCGAACGAAGATGGGTTTAAAATCGAACGCAAAATAGGCACGACTGGCACTTATGCCCAAGTCGCCACCACAGCCGTGAATACCACTGCTTACCCTGATACAACGCTCGCGAACAGCACGCAGTACTGCTACCGCGTCAAGGCATACAATACCGCGGGAGATTCCGGGTATTCCAACGAAGCGTGTGGCACCACCCCCACAGCGTCTTTTGCCTTGACCGTTGCGAAAAGCGGAACAGGCCAGGGGACGGTAACCAGTAGCCCAGCAGGAATTTCGTGCGGCACTGACTGTTCCGAGTCTTACACAAGCTCGACTTCAGTCACCTTATCCGCAACTCCCACAGCCGGGTCCACTTTCGGCGGCTGGAGCGGCGGCGGGTGCAGCGGCACAGGAACCTGCACACTGCTGATGAACACTGCCACCACTGTAACCGCCACCTTTACCGCGACGGTTACGTACCCCCTGACTGTCACGACAGTAGGTTCAGGCACGGTCACCAGCTCCCCAGCGGGCATCTCGTGTGGCGCGGATTGTTCCGAATCTTACGCGAACGGCACAGTCGTTGCGCTGACCGCAACCCCAGCTTCCGGCTACACCTTTAGTGGCTGGAGTAATGCGTGCACGGGAACTGGTGCGTGCTCGGTAACGCTCAATGCCGCGAAAACCGCCACCGCCACCTTTACCGCCACCCCAACCACAAACTATACACTGACCGTCACGAAAGTGGGCACGGGCACGGTCACGAGCTCCCCAGCGGGCATCTCATGTGGCACCGATTGTTCCGAACCCTACGCCAACAACACCGTGGTAGCGCTCACCGCGACCCCAGCAACCGGCTTCACCTTCAGTGCTTGGAGCGGATCCTGCACCGGCACCGGGGCGTGCTCGGTCACTCTCAATGCCGCGAAAACCGTCACCGTCACCTTTGTCGCCACACCAACAACTGGACTTGTCGCCGCCTACAGCTTCGGCGCGGGCACGGGCACGACCGCCAAAGACTCTTCGGGCTTGAATAATGTGGGCACGCTCTCTGGCGCGACCTGGACCACTGCGGGGCGCTTTGGCGCTGCTCTCTCCTTTAACGGGGTCAATAACTTCGTCACCGTCAACGACGCCGCCGCTCTCGATCTGACCACCGGCATGACTCTCGAAGCCTGGGTGTATCCCACCGCCGCGATGAATGGCTGGCGCGGGATCGTTCAGAAAGAGGCTTCTGGCGCGATCGTGTATTACCTCCATGCCAACTCCGCCGCGAATCGCCCGGCAACAGGACTCCTCGTCGGCTCTGAGAAACAGCTCCAGGGAACGGCCCAAGTGCCAGTCAACACCTGGACGCATCTCGCGGCGACGTATGATGGTGTAACCCAACGGCTTTATGTCAATGGCGTACAGGTTTCCAGCCGCGCGCAAACCGGTCCGGTTGGTGTCTCTGGGTCGCCGTTACGCATCGGTGGCAACAGTGTCTGGGGCGAATACTTCCAGGGACGCATTGACGAAGTACGTGTCTACAATCGTGCCCTCACCGCCGCCCAGATCGCAACCGATATGAATACCGCAGTGACGCCATAAGAGTGATAAATCTTGGCTGCGACTCTCCATAATTGATGGGATCGCAGCCGAGAATATCTCCAGTCGAAACGCTACTGGCTCAAACTTAGATCAAGAAAATCACAACAATCGCGGCAGAATTGCCGCAGGAGGAAGAGATTCAATGTACGCTTTATCTATGAAACACATCTGGGGGAAATCGACCAGATTTCTGCTCAAGGGAGGAATGCTCGCCCTGCTCGCGCTCACGAACAGTCCCAATGCACAGGCGGCTGCACCGGCTCGCACTAACGCACCCTATGCGGAGTCCATCTGTAGTAGTAACTCCGATGTCTTCTTTTGTGAGGATTTTGAAGGGGCGGCAGACTCTATTATGATTCATGGCGTCCAGAACACTAGCAACACTTGGAAGAACCCTGCCATTGAGTTTACAGACGTATATTGGTCATCAGGGGGAACTCGCCAACTGAGTACGGCCCAGCTTCCCGGGTTCGATTCGACAAAGAACCGCGTGTGGCGAATCGCTAAAGGTCCACAAACCTTTACCGACATCGTGACAGGAAAAAACCCTGGCACTGGAGATGGAGGCCTACAAGGTCGCCTTAATGCTGGGCTCGCAGGAAGTGGAGAGACGGATTTTTATGTACGGCTGCAAGGATGGTGGTCAGCAGATCACCTCTGGCCAGCAGAGATCGATTTTAAGCAATTCGTAGGCCTTCCACGCTCAGGATGGAATACTCCAACAGACGCATGGTGGTCAGCAGACTTTGGGTTCTGGCAGGACTATTGGTGTTCGACAGGATCTGGATATACGAACTTCAATGATGTTCCGATGGTACGATACTCCAAGGGTGGTACTAACACAACAATTTTCCCCGCTGCAAATACTTATTGTCCAACGCTGTCGCCTGGCACATCACCAAATGGTACCAATGCACCTCGCATCCAGCGGGAGCGCTGGTATACATTCGAAATGCATTGGGTCTTGAGCCAAGATACTGCTGTGGCGCGTATAGAACTCTGGGTGGACGGTGTGAAGGCCTATGATTCTCGGGGGAGTGGTATTCGGACTTGCGCTACTGGAGGGCCTTGCACTGGAATGGGGTACATTATCCTTCTCGCTTACATGAACCGAGTTGATCCACAAAGAGGTTATTACGAAGTCGATAATATCGTTATGTCCAGAAAATATATTGGTCTTCCGGGAAACTCTGTCCCGCCAGTTCAGCCACCAACGACACCGACTGGCGTGAGCGTCAACCCATAGAAGAGAGAACAAAAGTGAGAAGAGCGACCAATGTATGTTGGTCGCTCTTCTCACATCAACAACACCGTTCTCTCAATTGAAGAACAGCTAGGGGCCGAGTTTCTCGAAGATAATCCCTCACAACGAATAGTGAAGTGGTTCACATGCGCAACTTGGTCAACTGTCTAGAATCCGAGAGAACAGCTCTTCATAGCGCCGAATAAGGACGGTATAGTCATACTTCTCCTCTACTACCATCAGTCCGTTTTTTCCAATGCGTGCCCGCAGCTCCCTATCATTCATCACTCGTCGTATCTGTTCAGCGAGGGCAGTACTGTCATCAGGCGGGATGAGGACGCCGTTATGTCCGTCAATAACAAATTCAGGGATGCCCCCGACTTTTGTTGCGATGATTGCTTTGCCAAAGGTCATCGCTTCGAGCAGAGTAATACCAAACGGTTCTGACCTGGAAGGCAGGACAAAGAATTCACAATTTTGCAAGAGCTGAGCAATCTCCGGTTTCTGTAATTCCCCGGTAAAGATCACTAGTTCTTCTATCCCTAAGCGTGATGCCAGTTGTTTGAGGGAATGTTCTTCTGGTCCGTCACCTACGATAACGAAACGGTGCGCCTGAACCATGGCGCCGAGCTTCTGAATTGCCTGGAGGAGAACATCTAATCCTTTGCGTTCATACAGCTTTGCAACGGTGAGCACGTAGGGATGTGAAGTCAGTGAGAAGGCATTTTTAGGGTATTGCGCAAGAACGCGGAGCGGCTCTGCTTCGATTCCGTAAGGAATATAGGAGTGGTTGCCGTTCAATTGGGGAACTCGATCCCGGATCTGCGAGAGCAGGCTCGCGGAATGAGCCAGTACCCAATTCGCATCTCGGATCAGATGCTTGACTACCCACTGTTCATGTTTCGGAGCTAAATGCAGCGACAAGACGTCATCCCCATGAATGCCAACAATAATCTTCACGTTTCTTAACTTCTGAAGAACCGTGAAGTAAAACATGTAGGGAAGCGGGTACTCGAGTAGAACAAGGTCGATGGCGTTTTCCTCTAAGAATCGGCTCAGGCGCAATATCGTCACCGGACAAAAGAGGAAGAAGGCGAGTATGCCTTTAAGAATCACGCCGGGGACGAATGGCACTCTCATGTAAAACTCGTGCTCAATGGCGTCAGTAGTCGATGCGCGAGGAGTAATGTCATGAGAGGAACCAGGGAGCAAGACGTACACGCTATGCCCTTGCTGCCGCAGAAACCGCTGGAGAGAATCGAGGAAGGTTGCAACCCCTCCGGTCTGTGGAGGGAAATAGGGAGTGACAATAAGAATATTCATAAGGCTACAGAAGACAGGAAAAAAGCGTCACACACAGGACACATGAAATCGCTGCCGCCACAGCTCAAACACGAAAAGACTCCACACTTTCTTGGCCTGGGGACTCCAGATATCCGTTGCGTTCTCCTGGCGGACGGTCAGCGCCTGGTGTATCACACGTTCAACTTCCATCGTATTGAATGCCCCACTTTCCCGCGCGGTTTGCGAGAGCAGGACATCAGACAGCAGGTCTCGCATCTCGGTCTTGAACCAGCGCGCGTAGGGAACGGCAAAGCCGAGCTTTTCGCGCTTGATGATCTCCGGAGGAACCATATCGGCAAACGCCCGTTTCAGCGCGTCCTTGACGACGTAACGATTGCCCTCTTTGCGCACTTTCAGATGGGTCGGCAGTCGCATAATACTCTCAACGAAGAGATGATCAAGAAACGGTACCCGCAACTCGATTGAGTGTGCCATCGTCATCTTGTCGGCTTTGATGAGTAAATCATCCGGTAACCACTGCGTCATTGACACAAAGAGCATTTGGTCCAAAAATTCAAAATCTTCCGCGTCGCGATACGCGCCGCGAACCTGTTCCACGGAGTCTTGAACAGCTTCCTGACAGCGCGGGTCAGTGCGATACAAGCGCTGCTTCTCTGCTTCGGTAAAAACATCATCCTGAAAAAACGGGACCAGGCTCCCGTACCGCGACAAGGGAGAGCGGCTTAAATCGAGATATTTATTCACTCGCTCTGAACGCAGCAGGTGCTTGTTCAGTCCCCTCATAATCGTCTCGCGGAGGAACGCGGGAATTTTCTGGAACAGTTCAAGGCGGCGCTGACCTTTGAACTGCGTCCAGAACGCATACCCGGCGAAGATCTCGTCGGCCCCCTCTCCCGAAAGCACGACCTTGACGTGTTGGCGCGCCAACCGCGCGACGTAGTACAACGGAATGGAGGCAGGGTCCGCTACCGGTTCATCCATATGCCACACATAGGACGGTAAGGCCTCGACGAAATCCCGCGCGGTCAGACCGATCTCATAATGGTCGGTCCCAAGATGCTGGGAGACTTTTCGAGCGAACGGTCGTTCGTCGTACGCTCCTCCCTCCTCGAAGCCAACAGAGAACGTTTTGATCGGGTGCGGGAGCTGGGCCTGCATAACCGCGGCAACAATAGAAGAATCCAACCCCCCACTCAAAAGTACGCCAACCGGGACATCACTCACGAGATGCGAGGTCACGGCCTGGGAAAACCCTTGCCGTACAGTGTGAATCCATTCTTCGTCACCGAGCTGTTCCGATTTTCGATAGTCCGGACTCCAATAGCGCGACAGCCGCGGACCGCGCGCGGAAAAATGGAGTGCGCAGGCCGGGGCAAGCTTCTCAATGCCCGCGAACATGGTGCGCGGTGAGATCGTATAACGGAAGGTCAGATAATCGTGGAGCGCCTGACGATCTACGGTGGGAGCGCTCTCGTCCAGTGCCAGGAGCGCCTTCACCTCGGAGGCGAATCGCAGAGTGCCCCCTGTCACTGAATAGTACAAGGGCTTGATGCCTAGACGATCACGCGCAAGGAGCAACGTTTGATTCCGCTTGTCCCAGATCGCAAAGGCAAACATGCCTTGCAGCGCGGTGAGGAACGCTTCTCCGTACTCTAGATACATGGCGAGGAGGACTTCCGTATCACTGGTCGTGCGAAATTGATGACCTCGCTCACCGAGCCCGTCTCTGAGTGCTCGGTAGTTGTAGAGTTCTCCATTGTAGACCAAAATGACCTGTCCGGAAGGATCAGCCATAGGCTGATTGGCTGCGGTACTCAGGTCGATGATGCTCAGACGACGGTGTCCGAGCCCAACTTTCTGATCGACGTACACATTTGTCGCGTCGGGACCACGATGCGCGATCAATTCACAGGCGTGTTCCAGCTTTGCTCGATAGGTCGAGGAAGCGTCACTATAAAGGCCAACAATTCCACACATAATTTAGTTTGCGGCGGGAGAAGGGACAATGGCAAGCCCGTTCCTCACGATATTACATCCCCGAGTTTGTCCCATAGTGTCCCTTTCCTTTAGTTTTTCTCCATTAGTTCCAGATAAAGAGCCTCATAGCGACGGACCATCATGTGCACCGAGAAGTGTTCAACCACATGACGGCGCATCTGTCTCGCCACCCTAGCACTTAGGCAGGAATCCTGCCGCATCTGGAGAATCAGCACGGCAAGGGTTTCCTCGTCGTTTGGGCGGAAGTATATACCCTCCAAACTGGGCGGAAACACATCCGCAGTTCCACCAACATGGGTTGCCAATAGTGGCAGTTCACAGGCCATCGCCTCAATGATGGTATTACTAAATCCCTCGTAGAAGGAGGATTGGATGTAGAGGTCCATGCAATTTAAAAGCTCGGGAATACGCTGACTATATCCCAGGAACTGCACATCTCCTTTGAGGCCGAGTTGTTCAACCTCGTGTTCCAATACTGCCCGATGCGGACCTTCGCCAACGAGCACAAAATAAGGTGTCCCTCCCTCCTGGCTTCGTAAGCGTGCTATCGTCCGCAAAATCACCTCATGGTTCTTCACGGGGTCAAGACGTGCGACATTCCCGATCACAAATCGGTCTTGGGGAATCCCGAACTCCGCGCGCAGGGCGGCCTTGGCGTCGCGGGGATAAAACGTATCGATATCGACGCCATTCGCAATCACACGAATACGCGACGCTGACAGTCCAGACTCCGCCGCGAAATCCATTTGCATTAAGGGGTTGAGTGTCACCGCGTGATCATACCAACGGATCGCCAGGCGCTGGAGCAGACGACGTTTCAATCCCCACCCTTGCAGATCCGCCATCGTTTTGCCGTGGAAACCATACACGGTCCGACGAACCCGCGCGAGGCGAGCCGCCAAGGCCGTCTCAACCAGCGCGGGCCACCCGCGGGCATGGAGGATATCGAGCCGATGTTGGCGAGCGCTCGCCGCAATGCGTGTCGGCAGTCGGAAATCGTTGCCCTTGCGTTTATGGAATTCAACCACCTCACAGCGGGCAGCGGTGAGCTGTGTAGCAAAAGCTCCAGCCTGAGTTAAACA
>JABFSC010000754.1 GCA_013140885.1 Deltaproteobacteria bacterium
ATGCTGTACCGCCTTCACAATATGTTGATACCCCGTGCAGCGGCACAGGTTGCCTTCGAGACCGTGGCGGATTTGTTCGTCGGTGGGATTGGGATGGCGCTGCAAGAGTTGGTACGAGGCGATAATCATGCCCGGTGTGCAGTAGCCGCATTGCAGGCCGTGCTCTTCCCAGAAACCTTCTTGGAGCGGATGGAGCTGGCCGTCTTTTTCCAGGCCTTCAACCGTGAGGACCTCGCCTCCGTCGGCTTGGACCGCCAGCACGGTGCAGGCTTTCACGGCTTGTCCGTTGAGCATGACCGTACAGGCCCCACACAGGCTGGTCTCGCAGCCGACATGCGTCCCGGTCAGGTTCAACACATCACGCAGATAATGGACAAGCAGCAGGCGCGGTTCCACTTCGTTGGTTTGTGGTTGACCGTTAATCGTGGTGGTTATCGTTCGTTTCACAGTGCTCTCCAATAGTGAGTGGTTAATCAAGGTCCTCTGGGCCGTTTAGTTGTTAGAACGCGAACTGCGCGTCAAGCTGCATGCGGTTGACGCTGCTGTTCGGCAACCCGTCGGGGCGATCAATGAAGTTGACGAAGAAGCCCTTGGTGGTCAGTGTCAGGCGCGGCAGGAGCATGTAGTCCACCTTGAGAATTGGTCCTTGCACGTTGGTGCCGCCGCGGCGGCCATAATCACTGAGCGTGAACATCGAGAGCACGGCATCGGTTTCGATGCGGGTCCACGCCGCCGAGAACGCCCAGTCTCCAGGAGTCTTGGTTTGTCCAATACCCGCGCCAATCAGATAGGCGTTATCGTCGCCAAATTCCGCTTGAACGTTGTGCGCGAAGTCCACCATCATGGTGAACGGCCACCGCGGATCTCCGGTATCCCAGACGAATTGCGCTCCCGTGTTGAACAGGTGAAATCCCCCGGCGAAGCGGCGGATGGGATTATTGGCGTTCGGCGAGATGACGTCGCCCCCGCGCACGACGGTACCATCTCGCAGGACAACGGAGTTGGTCATCGACAATTGCGTGTTGCGATTGCGTTCCTGGGCCATGGCATCGGAGCTGAGGAAGTAGTAGTCAGCCACCGCGAACGTGAGTTGGGTTTTCGGCGTTGGGGCCAGCGCGATTTGGATTTGTTCGCCAATCATGAAGGAATCGCGGTCGGCGGCGAATTCCTTGATGGCCCACTGGCCAGCGGCGAGTTTCACGCTCCGCACCACCGCACCCTCTTTACCTTCCAGTACAGTGATCTCCTCGGCCAATCCCTCCGGACTCAAATCCTCATCAAAGATCATCTCCGACCCCATGATGGCGCGCGGACGAAAGAAGGGGACGGAGAATTTGCCTCCGGTGATCGAGAAAAAGGGCTTGTCCAATCCCAGCGTTTTGCCGGGGCGGATAGTGATGTAGGCGTTATCGATATTGATGGGTTTACGGGTGAACGAATCGGTGAGCGTCTGGTTGTTGGCGATGATTTCATTCGGGTCGCCACTGACCAGCCGAAAGGCGCCTTCGATTTCGTCGCTCACCTGAAGGCGCGCGCCAAAGCGTAACCGCAACCGTTGCCGATTCCGCGCGGTCACGCGGTCTTGGTAAAAACCCTCGTGCCGCACGCGAATGTCACCAAAGAAGCTGAAGCGATTGAGCCAATCGATATTCTTCTTCACGTCGGCGACGGTGGTCTTCTTGAGTTCCTCGACGGCTTTGGCTTGTTGTTCCGCCTGGGTTTGGGCTTGCGTCACGAATGTCTGCTGCTGACTTTCCAAGCGTTGCAGTCGTTCCCGCACTTCCGGGGTGGCCGTTACCACCGGCGGGGTCTGCAATTGCTCCACGTCGTGCTCATCCAAAATACCCTTGGCTTTGAGCACCGAGATCAGCGCCGCCTGCTCCGCCTTGCCATCTTTATTCCCACGCAACTTCCGCGCTTCCTCTTTACTGAGCACACCCTTCGCCACGAGGATTTCGATCAACGACACATCCTGCGCCCGTGCCGGGCTCGCGATCAGCAGTGCAACGCTCACAACGAAAACAATCAACCGCATTCCACGTTCCTTTCCTGGCATGAAACGTAAACCGTAAAGCGTAAAACGTAAGAGGACAAAGAGTCTGTCTTCTTACGTTTTACGGCTTACGTTTTATTGAAGAACCGTTTCCACCGTTTTCCCCGCGTCCGGCGTGAACAGCGCCTCACCGAACTTTTCTTTGCCGAAAGCCTTGAGCGTATCCTGCGCGGTGGCGGACAAGAGAAAATCAGCGAACGCTTTGCCTCCAGCGGCATTCACTTTGGGGAACTTCTCGGCGTTCACCTCCATCAGGTGATAGATGTTGAGAAACGCGGGATCGCCTTCGACCAGGGCGGTGAGCCCCGTCGTTTTCTGAAACGACAAGTAGGTGGAGCGGTCGGTAATGACGTAGGCTTGCTTCTCGCCAGCGATGCCGAGCGTCTTGCCCATACCCTGCCCCGATTGGAGATACCACTCGCCACTCGGCTTGAGCTCGGCCTTCTCCCACAGCTTCAGTTCTAGTTTGTGCGTGCCGGAATCATCACCACGGGAGACAAAGGTCGCTTTGGCCTCGGCGATCTTTTTGAGCGCGTCGGTCGCTTTCGCCGTACCCTTGATCTTGACGGGGTCCGCCGGCGGACCGGCGAGCAGGAACCAGTTGTGCATCATCAGACGACGATTGGTCAGCGTACCGTCGGCGATATATTTTTTCTCGGTGTCTGGCGCGTGCGCGAGCACCACGTCAGCTTCTCCGCGCGCGGCCATCGCCAACGCTTGCCCAGTCCCCACCGCGATGGCTTTCACCCGATAGCCACTGCTTTTCTCGAAGAGCGGCACGAGCGCATCAAGCAATCCCGTGTCCTGGACGCTCGTGGTGGTCGCGAAAATGACTTCCGGTTGCGCCGGGGCCGCGGGTTCCGCCGTCCCCACGGCTGGAAACATCAGTGCCGCCGCCAGCATGAGATATGTGAATTGTCTTCCGCGCATACGGCCTCCCTTTCGTGCGAAAGTGTGGTTACCAGGAGCGCCACCGAAGTGCAACAGCCGGAGAATTTTTTGACCTTTTTGGTATATTTTTGGCGAGCCACACCAGCGGGAGGATTGTGCGCGACACCGTGCCAATGTCGTGGGTTCGATTTAGCGTTTCGCTCGTGCCGCCATGATCCGCTCAATAATGTCAGTCGTGGAAAAACCCGCTTGATAGGGAATCAACACGACCTTTCCCCC
>JABFSC010000134.1 GCA_013140885.1 Deltaproteobacteria bacterium
GATTCTTTGTCCTTATTGGGCTGCCGCTTGTTGCGGGTAGACGCAGACCCGTTTGCGATCCTTGCCGACCCGTTCGTATTGCACGATGCCGTCGATTTTCGCGAAGATCGTGTAGTCGCGTCCCATACCGACATTGACCCCTGGATGCACCCGGGTGCCGAGTTGTCGAATGAGGATATTTCCCGCCCGCGCGACTTGGCCCGCGTACATCTTGATACCACGACGCTGCCCCGGACTATCGCGCCCGTTGCGCGTCGATCCTTGTCCTTTTTTATGAGCCATGGCTTATCCTCCCACGTTGATGGTTGTAATGTGGACGGCGGTAAAATGCTGCCGATGTCCACTTTGGCGGCTGTAGTTTTTCCGCCGTTTTTTCTTGAACACCAGGATTTTTCTTTCCTTGTCATGCTCAACCACGCGCGCGGAGACAGTCGCGCCGGACACGAGCGGGGTTCCGACCTGGACGGCTCCATCAGCGACAGTGAGTAGCACTTCCGAGAAAGTAAAGTCACTGCCTTTGTCCCCAGGGAGCGATTCAACCCGAAGCAACTCACCTGGGGAGACACGATATTGTTTTCCACCTGTTCGAATAACTGCGTATGGCATGGCGTTTTCACCTATGTGAGCAAAAATGCTCGATCAACTCGTAACTAAAGATTCCGCAGAACACCGGAAGATGCCCGCGCTGTCAAGCCCTGGGCGGCGTATTGGCTCGCTCCCTGCGGTCGCTCTATGGCCTATGGCAAATGGCCTATGGGAGAAGTGTCCTTCCCATAGAGTGAGCGGAGCGAACGGGCCATAGGCTATAAGCCATAGGCCATCAGCTATTTGCCAAAAGCCATTGGCCGATCCGTGCGCTGCGCGGCAACACCAGCGGCGGCTGGTCCTTCCTGAAGAGGAATCACCAATGAGGTGAGCTTCTGGCCACCGACTTCAAGCGTCGCCAGTTGTTCCGTAAACCGCTTCTTCTTTTCTTCAACGATAGGGTTCACAACAACTGGTTCTACTTTTTCTTCGATTTCCTCGGCGGCACTGGCCGTTTCCACCGCCGCTTCACCAAAGGGATTGACGAATTCGCCATCCTTGTACAACTCGAAGTGGAGATGAGGACCAGTCGCGAGTCCCGTCGACCCAACCGAGCCTATGATCTGTCCGCGCTCCACCGCTGCCCCTTCGGCGATGCCTTCCGCATAGTCTTGGAGGTGGGCGTACCCGGTTTCGTAAGGCCCTGGGTGATCGATTTTCACCAGATTGCCATACCCGGACTGACGACCAACAAAAGTGACGATGCCAGAGGCCACGCTGTATACCGGGGTCCCACGGGGCGCGGCGAAATCAATGCCCCGATGTGCACGGGAACGGTGCAGGATGGGATGGAACCGAGAAGCCGAGAACATGGAGGAGACGCGTATGAATTCCAAGGGAAACTTGAGAAATTTTTCTCCTTCGCTCTCGATACTCAGGCCTTCGCCTTGGTACCGCATAGCAACGGCTTTCTTTTTACGCGCGATCCGTTCTTCTGGAATCGAAAAGGCGGAGTATGTCACTTCATCATGGAGGACCTCCGCCGCGAGCAGGGTTTTGTAGGTGACGATCTTCTCACCTTTTCGCACCGCTTCCAGCAGCACCTTAAAACCATCACCTTTTCCGAGGTGTCTGAGATCGACATCCCACGCAAGCGCGGTCACCCGCTCAACCATCCGCGCGGGGAGTCCGGATTTTCCTAGCGTCTTCCTGAAATTACCGTCGATCTTGCCGCCGAGCACGAGCAGCACTTCTTGGAGCGGTGGCTCTTCAAGACGCGCTTTGATGCTGTTTTTCGCCTTGCGCTCAAGAATCGAGCGGGTTCCAGCTTCAACCTCATAGATCACGGACTGAAGATCAAAGCTGTCCTCGGTAAAGTTCAGTTCAAGAGTTTGTTTGGGCCGCAGATCGCGAAACGCGCCATTCTTCTTTGCCACCGCCAGCCATTTCGCGGCTTCCTTGGAGGGGATGCCGATCCCCTTGAATATCTTTTCTAGGGTATCTTTCTTCTTGATCGTATGAAGCACCTGCGCTGGCGGGAACGGAATGACTTCTTCTTTCGCTGGCGTAGGCGCGGGTGCGGGCAGGGGCACTGGAGCCAGAGCTGCGGTCATCACCGGCGGCTGATCGGGCTTTTTCGTCTCTTTTACAGTGTTAGAGATCGCCTTCTTGATCTCGTTGGCGTTATCAACGTTGACCAGCGTGGCGGTTTGCGTATGCGGTGCGGTAGTAGCGGAAGTGGGACCATACGCAGGCACCGCATGGCGAAGGTCTTTTCCCTTGGCAAGTGTCCATGTGTACGTCGGCTTTTTGCTTGATGGTGCGGCCACCACGCGCATTTCCCGCGCGATCGCGGCGGAGAGGTCCAAAGCGAATGGCGGTCGCGTTGGCTCCGAGAGCACCAGCACATCAGACTGGACGGATGGGGCGAGTTTGACGGATGGAGTGGATGGCTTTTCCGACGAGCCCTCCGTCCAGAGACGTGCCACGTCTCTCTTGGCCACGGTCCACTCGCCAGCCGGTGCCTCCGCGTGAGAGCCACGTTCGGTCGGGTCCTCCGAATCAGCGAATCGCTGAGGGTCAGCCGCGCGCACCTCTTGGAGTCGTTGTTTCAACTGATGATTGACTTTTTTCTTTTCAAGGGATGGGTCGATGGCGGAATTCGCGGTCCGTACAACCAAACTCAGGAAGGATAAGGTCAGGATGGGGGCGATGATGAGTAGTTGAATCTGCCCAGACTGTTGGGCGAGAAGGGTACGAATCTTTCCCTGCATATACCTCATATCCACCTCTCCGGGGAAAAATTTTCCTTGACCGCCCTTACCCCACCGCATCGTCACACCAGCCACTTCGTCCGAGCGCTCTCAGGGAGCCCCACACCCTGCCAGCATCATCCAGAAAAGTCAAGTTTAATTGTAAGCGTTCAGCTATCAGCACTCAGAGGCTGTGAAAAAATCGGTTACTTGGTCGCTCTGGAAACTTCGTGAGTCCCACAGAGTTGTCGAGTCGTGGTCACAACGAGGAAGATCGTGGCCCCTTTTGGGGCCTACGGAAGGCCGCAGCGGGGGGTCTCCTCCCCGGATGGGCGCGCTTCCCCGTTGGCCCGGTCAGGCTACGCCGCCAGGGCCAACGAGGCGTGCAGGCTCACCGCCCGCGCCACATTGTGGGCCACGGCATACCACAATACGCAGGCTT
>JABFSC010000553.1 GCA_013140885.1 Deltaproteobacteria bacterium
CGGAGACGGCAGTACTGCGGATGCTGTGTGGCACTATGTTCGAACAGAAAGTCCATACCAATATTATTCCGGGGCTGCAGTCGATATAGGAGACCATATCCAAAAGGCGGTGAACGATCGGCAAGGGTTACGCAAATGGATAAGACGGGAGCCTCATCTATCGGGCTACCCAGGCGCCCACCAAGACCAGATCATACGTGACTTCCTGCTTCAAGATTTGAATGAGGCTATAGAAGCATTCCGTATCAAATTTAAGTATCTTCCAAGACCTGGTGGTGGATAATCTTGTCTGATGTCTCGGGTGGCTGTTTTGGCTTGTGGGGTGCTACTGGCGGATCGTCCAGTGACGGAGCCCGGATGGAACGAAGCGGAATCCAGGAATCCTGGGGCATGCACCTATATTGCGTTGTCCTTCATCCAGGCGACAAGACGACGAACCTCCCGGGCAGGCACGCTACCCGTGGCACACTTTAGGTGGCGGGTTGAATTCTGCCGGAGGTTGAACCCTCCGGCTCCCAGCGTGGCATCGCAAGGCGATGGGGAAGAGAGAAGTGGGGCCTGTGACCGGGGAACGAATTCCCCGACTCCCGCCACAGCATCACTTCGTGATGCGAAGGGGGTTGCGGAGCGGCGCATGGAGGTAGCCTGGCCTTTGAAGATCGGGCTTATCTTCCGCTTTTGACTGCCACGGCTCCTGGTGCTATGGCACAAACATGAACCACACGACCGATACCACCCTTGAACGATTCGTCGATCATCTGGTGCGGGGATTCACCCCTGAGTTGGCAAAACACTTTGCCGAACTCCCACAGCCCACGGCTGAACTTCAGGCCCGCCTGGATGAGCTCGCGGACAAGGCGAATGAAGGGACGCTGTCTGCCGACGAGGCGAGGGAGTACGATACCTATATTGAGCTGATGGACTTCGTCGCCCTCATGCGGCTCAAAGCCCGTGCGTGTGTCTCCCGTTCGTCACAAGCCTGATGGATGACGCGACCAAACAGGTGATCCGGCAACGGGCGCACAATCGGTGTGAGTATTGTGGCGTGCCCCAACAGTATTACCCCGACTTCACCTTTCATATTGAGCATATCGTCGCCCGACAGCATGGCGGAGTTGAGGATCTCGCGAATCTCGCACTCGCCTGTCATCTGTGTAACAACAAAAAGGGGCCGAACCTCGCTGGCATTGATCCGGACACGGGTGAGTTGACACGACTGTTCCATCCTCGCACGGATGTGTGGAGCGAGCACTTTCGTCTTACGGATAGCGGAGTCATTCTTGGGCGTACGCCTATCGGACGTACAACCGCCTACGTCCTGGGGATGAATGCTAGTGTCCGTGTTCAGATTCGCCTGCGGATTGCGCAGCTTAAAGTCGAAGAGCAATAGACAACCCGACAGGACCTGCCACTGGGCGCAACTGGTTGGTCCAGCAGTGCTAACGAACCTCACAGGCAGGCAAGCTTCCCGTGGCACACTTGAGGTGCCATGTCAGGTTGCCGACGCCGACCCCTCCGTCCGTCTTCACGACATGGCGAGGCAATGAAATCACCGCCGTAAAGCTGCGGATACGAGCAGCCCGGCTTGTTCTGGCCGGGATGAGAAGGACCACCCCATCCCGCCTTGCGGTGTATAGGCTAGAGAAAATCCGGGACGGATATGGTACTCTTTCACAAGAGGTCATTACCATGACAAAGGTCGCTATCCTCCCGACACCAACTGAGCGTGGAGAGTTGTATTACCACGCGAGTACCGGAGCCAAGCACGCCCAGGGCAAAACGGCCGGGGAAGCGTTGGACGCGCTCACGGCGCAATTGTCCACGGAGGAAACCAGTACGCTGGTGATTGTTCAAAGTCTGCGACCAGACGCCTTCTTTCCTGCCGCGCAGCAACAACGTCTCGCGGTATTGATGGAGCACTGGCGCAGTGCGCGCGACCACGGGCAGTCCCTGTCTATGGCCGAACAACGCGAGCTAGAAACGCTGATTGATGCGGAACTGCAGGCATCGGCAGCACGTGCTGCTGCGGTAGCCGATGTCGTGGGGCAATGAACCCACACTATGAGGAAGTCGCGCTCCGGGCTGGGCGCCGGTGTGAGTATTGCCATGCGCCGGAAGCCGTCTTCAATTTGCCACTGGAGGTGGAACATATCGTCCCGGTTTCCCGCGGCGGTGGTGATACGTCTCCCAATTGGGCACTCGCGTGCCGGGCATGCAATCTCTACAAAGCCGCCCACGTCAGTGGCAAGGACCCTGAGAGCCAGGAGATCGTGCCGTTGTTCCACCCTCGCTTGGACCAATGGGAGGAGCACTTTCAGATGGTTGTCGAGCGCGGCACTATTGAAGGGCTTTCGCCCATCGGTCGAGCCACCGTGGTGTGTTTAGGCATGAACAGCGCGGCTCAGGTTGCCGGCGGCAGTGGATGCGCCTGAAACTATTCCCGTAGCTAGGCCCAGAGCGATGTTTGCCGCCTGCCTCGTCATGAATCCACACCTGACACCCTTGCTGTCATGCGTGACGACGCTGCTGTTGAGACTGGAGATCGGTCGGTTGCTCGTGTCAGGCAGGTGAGGGAAAGGAGACCATGGCGCAGGCAGGCGGATCCGCAACGATCAATGGGATTCTCTACCAACTTCTGGGAGTCATTTACCGGACGGCAAACCTCCAATTGCACGCTGCATGTAAGGATGGTGACATAGTCGAAGCCACGTTGGTGATCGAGCCGGTTGGGGGAGGTGGAGACCTCAGCATCAAGTTCCCGGGAAAGCGACAGGTCGAACAGTGGAAAGCCAAAAGCGATCACGGTCCCTGGTCCCTCCAGCAAGTCATAACATTGGCGACCGCTCAAAAGTGAGGGCGGCTATGGACGGAAAATGGCAGTACTGCTCTTCGGGAGGCATGGGGGGTATGCGAACTGGCTTTGTTTTCCCTGGAGCCTCCCACGTTATGTAACGCGCTCGTAGCAGTTTCCATAAGGTGACATCACGTCCTTTATCAGACATTGTGAGGGTAGGGGGGGATTTCCCCGTCACTCTTCCCGTACAAGCTTGCCCCTGAAGCCTTCCTCGTTATAATGATGGGCATCCTTGGCGGAGGAGAGATGCCATGCTCATGCCCTTTGGCAAGTACAAAGGCCAGGACCTTGATGCGCTGCCGGACGAGTATCTCCTCTGGGTGATCGCCAACATTCCGCTGCGCGAACCCTTGTGGAGTGC
>JABFSC010000480.1 GCA_013140885.1 Deltaproteobacteria bacterium
AGGACTGGCGCAGAAATTAGTGTAGTCAAAAGCTCTGGGGTTGTGATAGGTATGCGGGGTGCTTGTAGAGTCGAGAAGGAACACCGCAAACGGGAGGCCCAGGATGGCAGGTCATTTGACGATGCAGTACCCCCCAGAGATGGAAGAGCAGATGCGGGGATTTTTCCAGACGTTGTCGGAGAAAGATCGGCGGCGGTATGCGGCCCTCGAAGCGCGGCGACTCGGACGGGGGGGCATCCGCTATGTGGCGGGGGTAGTGGGCTGTTCACGGCGAACGATAGAACGGGCGGCGGACGAAATGAAGCACCTCCCGTATGATCCGGCCGCCGGGCGCGTGCGGCGGGTCGGCGCGGGGCGAAAAAAAAGTGTGCCGCCGACTCGGCCCTCGTCGAAAATCTGAAGGCGGTGCTGGAAGTGCACACGGCGGGCGATCCCGATGACGAGAGCTTCGTGTGGACGGACTTCTCCCCAGCCCAACTGGCCGAGCAGGTCGGGGACTTGGGGACGCCCGTGAGTGCGCACATCGTGCGGACGTGGTTGGCGGAGGAGGGCTTGGCTTTGCACAAGATCGCCAAGGAGGTGGCCGGGGGACAGTCGCCGGATCGTGAGGAGCAGTTTCAGCGCCTTGCCACGTTGAAAGCCGAATACCTGGCCGCAGGCAACCCCGTGTTTTCCATGGATACCAAGGCGAAGGAACAGCTCGGCTTTCTCTACCGAGCCGGGCGGGTGTGGACGCAGCGGCCTTTCCGCGCCTTCGACCACGATTTCCCCAGTTGGGCTGCAGGCGTGGTCATTCCCCACGGCATCTACGATCTCGCCCGGAACCGCGGCCACCTCAACCTCGGCCTCAGCCACGACACCAGTGAGTTCGCCTGCGACAGCCTGCGCTGGTACTGGCGCCGCATCGGCCAGCGCTGTTACCCCCACGCCACCTCCATTTTGCTGTTGTGTGATTGTGGCGGCAGCAACGCCGCCAGGCAGTACCTCTTCAAGCACGACCTCCAAGCCTTGGTCAACGACCTCGGCGTGGAAATCCGCGTGGCCCACTATCCCAGCTACTGCTCGAAGTACAACCCCATCGAACGCCGCTTCTTCCCCCATGTCAGCCGGGCTTGCCAGGGCCTGCTGTTCGACTCGCTGGAGACGGTCGTCCGCTTGATGCGCAAAGCCAGCACCACGACCGGCCTCAAAACCACCGTCAACGTCATCCGGCGGGTCTACCAAACCGGACGCCGAGTCGCCGCCGCTTTCAAAACCACTTTGCCCCTCGTGTTCGACGCCCGCCTCCCCAAATGGAACTATCGCGCCATCCCCCAACCTGCCCCCTTTATCCGACAGTAATTGATCCGCCGATCCTAAAGGATCCGAATATCCTGCGGACGATGGAAAAATTCCAACGAACGCTCGAACGCGACCCAGACGTGGGCTATAGCTTCTCGCTGGCCGATATCGTGCAGTCGATCAACATGACCTTCTACGATCTGCAACCGCGGTGGTCGGTCATTCCGGCGGAAATTCCGAAGATCAGCTCCTTGTTCTTCTACTACTTCGCCGGGGCCCCTCCAGGAGAAACATCTCGATTCCTTGATCCGAGTTACACCACCTCCCATGTCACGTTCTTCGCCAAAAACCACCAGGGAGACAATGTTGAACGGATTCTCAGAGAAGCGGAAGCGTTCGTCAAGGACAATCCGATGGAGAAGGCTGACTTTCGCATGGCCGGAGGTCTTATTGGTGTGACCGCTGCCGCTAACCGGGAAATTCTGAAGAACGACATTCTGATGCAGATCCTGGGCTTCGGCACCATCTTCATCATCGTGATGTTCACCTACCGGTCAGCGGTTGCCTCGCTGGTGATGATGATCGGCTTATTTCTCGCGAACGGCGTCGTGAACGCGTATATGGGCTACCAGAATATCGGGATCAACCTCCAGTCATTGCCCATTGTGACGGTTGGTGTCGGCTTCGGGATTGATTATGCTTTATATATCGTCAGCCGCTCCGTTGAAGAGTACAAAGGCGACGTCACTGAAGCAGTACGCTTGGGGGTGGCCACGTCTGGAAAAGCAGTAACGTTCACCGCGATCACGCTGGTGACGGCGACCCTGTTGTGGTCACTCTCGAATATCCGTTTCTGCTCGGAGATGGGACTGCTGCTTGCCCTGTGGATGGGCATCAGCTTCTTCGGGTCGTGCACCTTCGTGCCTGCGCTGCTGGTGCTGTTGAAACCAAAGTTCTTCCTCCGTGCTGTGGAAGAAGGCATCATTGGGTAGGGTAATGGACGGGGAGACATGTTAGTCGTGTCTCCCCGAAGCGCGGCGAACTCGGAGAGAATACTTTCTGCAAATCTCTTGACCTCCTCACCTTTGTGTCGAGTCCTTGTGCTCGCGTGCCCGCCATTCGCGGACGCAAATCCCCTTGTTTCCACCCCAAGCCATCGCCGTTAGCTCGGAGCATGCTCACGCAGGGTTTCTAGAATGGGAGCGTAGCACTCCGTGAAATGTCGTCGCATATCAGTCGTGACCCAGCACATAATCTCTATGCCCCTTCCCCTTCTTTGCATTTTGCCGTTCTTTCCTATACTTCCTGACACTGAATAACTCGGAGGGCAGATGACAATCGTGCGGTGGCGAACTTTGATCGGAAGTATCCTTGTTCTTTTGTGTGTGAGCTCTTCTTCATCAGTGCTGGCCGTGACTGAGCATGCGGGAGGTGTCAACACCAGCCCGGTGATTGTCGTTCTCCTTGCTTTGGCAGCGGTGCTTCTCGCTGCCAAGATCGGTGGCGACATTATGGTTCGCTTGCACCAGCCTGAAGTGTTGGGAGAACTGATCGTCGGTATGATTTTAGGGAATCTGGCGCTCCTCGGAATCGACACCTTTCATTTTTTGCGTAAGGACTTGGTGTTAGAGATTCTCAGTGAACTGGGCGTGATTCTGCTGCTCTTTGAGGTGGGATTACATACGACCATCCCCGACATGTTGCGCGTTGGTGGCTCGGCCTTGCTGGTGGCCGTTCTCGGCGTTGTTGCCCCTTTCTTTTTAGGATGGGGCGTTGGGGCCTATTTTCTGCCACAGGCGGATAGTTTCGTGCACGTCTACCTGGGTGCGACCTTGACCGCGACCAGCGTGGGCATCACCGCGCGGGTCTTGATTGACCTCAAGCGGATCACGACGGATGAAGCCAAGATTATCCTGGGCGCGGCGGTGATTGA
>JABFSC010000724.1 GCA_013140885.1 Deltaproteobacteria bacterium
GATTTTCCCAATGGGCAATGTCATCGGTGGGATGGATGACGGAGCGGGGACTGGAGGAGGAGGAGCTACCACCCGACGGGGGGGAGGGCTCGCGAGAGGTGCCGCCGGTCGCGGTTGCGTCTGGACTTGCTTGCTGGCTGGCGGAGCTGGAGAGAGGGGCTGGGGGCTATTGTGCTGTTCAGGCGGCTTCGGCTGAGAGGACGTTACGGGGGCCGGAGGTGGCGTTTCCGGTCCCAGCGTGGGCAACTCGGGAACTGACAGCATCGCCAGTTCTGCTTCCGCCTGCTCGCGCACGGTCGCGGTATGATGGATTTTCTGGAGAAGCACCTCGCCCTCCTCGAACCCTTTCCGCGCCAAGGCGAAATCCCCACGTTGCAACGCGACTTCCGCGGTACGGAGCAATGTGGCGGCCTGCGCGACACGGTCGGGAAAATATATCGGTCCTTTCCCTTTTTGGGTCTCCTGGTGGCTGAGAACGGCTTTCGCGCGTGCGGCCTCGGCCGTCTGCCGTGCTTTGGCTCGCAGGGCGTCGTCGCTCGCCTTGTCAAAAAGGTCCTGAGCTTGCGTCAATAGCAGAAGCGCCTCTTGCCAGCGTGCGGCCTGGAGGTGTGGGGTCGCCGCCTCCATGAGTTGCACGGCTTGACCATATTGGGCGGCCGCATACCGTGGCGCTTCCACCATCTCCGCCTCGGCGCGGGCTTCCTCGGCTGTTTGCTGGGCCGTGAGCGCATGCTGATGTTGCTGTTCCTCGGCTTGGGCTTGCCGTTGCTCAGCGATGGGTCGCAGTTGGGTAAAGCGATCCTGCGCTTGTTGAAAGACCACGACAGCTTGGGCGGTTTCCTTGCGGGTACCATGCTGTTGGGCGACAGTGGCGAGCTGTAGCGCTTCGGCCCACTCCTCCGGGCAAAACTGAGCTGCTCCGGCCTGGACAGCCGCCTCTTGGGCCACGCGCATTCGCTCATGGGCGGAGGTGACCTGTTGCCGCGCGGCAAGCTGTTCGGCGTGTTCGTATTGCTGGCGGGCCTGCTGGTACGCGGCTTCCGCTTGGGCATATTGGTTCTCGGTAAAGAGGGTCGTCGCGCGTTGGTGCGTTGCTCGCGCTTCCTGATACGCCGGGAGCGCGTCAAGGTCGGGACCGAATGCCTTCATGCGGTCCTGGACCACTTGGACTTCACGCGCCAAGATCACCACTTGTTGCCTTTGCCGTTGCTGCTCCGCGCGCGCCTGGGCCTCGGCCCGCGCATATTGCTGTTGCGCTGTTTCATAGGACAGACCAGCACTCGCAAACTCTCCATTCGCGAATGCGGCATTGGCGTGCTGCTCGGTTGCCTCGGCTTCCCCCATCAGCCCGGCCGCCGAGGTGTCAGCATGCACGAGCAGTGCCGCCTTCCGCGCGACCTGCATGTAGGTCTGCGCGAGCTCAGCCGTTGCTCTCACCGTGGCGAGCCGTGCCTCTTCGCCCGCGTGAGCAAAGAGCCGACATGCGTCGTCATAGAGGGTGTAGGCACTTTGGTAGTTCTGTTGAGCAAAGAGCTGATCCGCCGCGGTGTGTTGCGCGACCGCGCGGGAGTACGCTTCCGCGGCATGGACCCGCGCCTCCGCATTGTCAGCCGCTGTGCGCGCGGCCTGGACAGTCTGCTGCATTGCTTCAAGCTGTTGCACCTGTGTTGCTAAAGCGGCTTGTCGTTGTGCTTCCAGGCGTTGTTCCTCAGCTCGTCGTCGGGCCGCGATTTCGGCCTCGCGCGCGGTGCGCTCGCGTTCCTCTTGCAGCTCGCGCTCCACCGCCCGTAGCGCTGCCTCATAGAGGTCGCGCGCTTGGGTGTAGCGTTGACTCGCTTTGGTATAGTCGTGGGCATCCAGCAAGGTCAGAGCTTGGCGACTGAGTGCTTCGGCTTGTGCGTACTCAGCGTGGTGCTGGACGCTCTCACCAAGCGCACGAACTTGCTCCTGCAGTGTCTCGGTTTGCGTGGCGAGGACGAGGACCTCTTGCCGCCGTTGCTGCTCACGCTTGGCTTGGCGTTGGGCGTTTTCGTATTTTTGTTGCGCGGCGAAATAGAAGCGCCGCGCTTGCGTCAAATCGTGCTGTTCAAGCGCCGCCTCCGCCTGCTGTTCACTCGCCTGGCCTTCCTCAAAGAGCGTTGTCGCCAACGCCGCGCTGTCGTCGGCGAGCGCCGCCTCTCGGACCGTGCGGGTCTGCGCGCGAGCCGCTTCGGCTTCTCTGCGCTGGGCCTCTTGGTACGCAAGATCACGAGCATCCGCGAAGAGCCGGCTCGCCGCTTGATAGAGCGGCTCGGCTTGCGATCCCTGCTGTTGTGCCCAGAGCTGGTCGGCTTGCGTCAACGTGGTCAGCGCACGAGCATAGAGAGCACTGGTCTGCCCTTCGGCTCCGGCCCGTTCCGCATCGGCTTTGGCGGTGTAGGCGTCGTGCCGTTCCTTCTCCAGTTGGCGAGCTGCCGCGCGGGCGGTGGCTTCCTCACTGGCCTGCGTGAAAAGAGTGATCGCTGCTGCGTAAGACTCCTGGGCTTGCGCGTACCGTTGTTCACCGCCGTGCGCGTCGCCCGCGGTTTCCCGTGCCAGCCCTTGCTCGAACAGCGCGACCGCCCATTGTCGCGCGCCACTGCGTTCGGCCTGTTCTTTCGCGAGATGCACTTGCCCTTGGATGGCGGCCACGGTGTGGCGCTGGCGTTCTTCTTCCAGGCGACGAATCTGTTCCTCCAGTTCGGCGATGTCTTCGGGAGGTGTATCCGTTGGACGTGGGCTCGGACTCAGGGGAGCCATGATCATCGTTCTGGTATCATCCAGCGCCCACCAACATGCTTCCAAGTCGTTGAGGAAATCCGCCATACGCCGATAGCGTTTGTCTCGTGACTTCGCGATCGCTTTGGTGACTAACATGACAAAGGCTGGGAGAGTCTGTCGCGCGAAATAGGGAGTATGTTCACGCGGATCGTGGAGCACCCTGCCCAAGACCGCATGTTCATCAAGCCCTGAAAAGAAAGGGGTCCCAGTGTACATCTCATACATGACCATCCCAAGGGAGTAGACATCCGCGCTGCCCGTGAGCGGTTCATGCCGCAACTGCTCTGGGGCGGAGTATTTCCACGTCCCCAGCATCGCCCCGGTTCGTGTCGAAGCGTGTTCCGATTCTCCGAGTTCCTTGGCAATGCCGAAATCGAGCACGACCGCGCGACCGGAGAAATCTTCCAGCATGATGTTCGTCGGCTTGATGTCCCGATGGATGATCGGAGAGGGCTGGGTATGCGCATACGCAAGCGCTCCCGCAACCTGACGGGCGATTTCCAGGACCTCCGGGAGCGGCACTGGCCCTTTCTCTTGCAGGTACTCTTTGAGGTTCTTGCCCTGAATATACTCCATGACAATGAACCGGAGCTTCAGCTCATCATCGCGCCCAGAGCCAAGCACCCGAGCGATATTATGATGACTCAGCCGGGTCATCATTTGCGCTTCTTGCTCGAAGCGCGCCATCAACTCCTCATCGGCCAACATGTACGAAGGCAACACCTTGAGCGCGAGGTCCGTCTTATGCTCAACATGGCGTACTTTGTACACGACCCCCTGGCCGCCCTGGCCCAGTCGCTCCACCTCCTCATATCTGCTGGAAATGATTCTCCCCATGATTCTCAGTCCCACGCCGTGTTACTGTCGGCGATCAAGGTTATCCACAGGACAAAGGTGCTCCCACTCGCGCCATCTTGTTGTTTCCCCCCACTTCAGGCCCTCATAAGCTCTTTGCCGGGGGGGTGTCAATGAAAGGCAGCCTACAGAAGAAAGGAAAAACCGATGCACCGCTTCTCCCCCTACCGCGCGCCAGCCTCTTCGAGCATTCGCACGATGGCGCTATCGCCACGCTGGCGTGCCGCCCGTAACGCCGACTCTCCAGTTCGACTTTCGGCATTGGGGTCAGCGCCACCGGTCAGTAACGTTTGTACGGCTTCCGCGTGTCCTTGCAAGACCGCCACAAGTAATGGGGTCCGGCTCACACGATCGCGGGTATTAATATCCGCCCCTCGACCCAGCAACACCCGTATCGCCTCGGCGGACCCTTGCGCGGCCGCGAATGTCAAAGCCGCGCGACTCATGCGATCCTTGAGATTCACATTCGCCCCTCTGGTCAGTAGCCCTTGCGCCGTATCGGCATAGCCTTTTTCCGCGGCCAGCATCAACGGCGAGCGTCCTAGTGTGTCTTGCGCGTTCACATTCGCCCCCTGATCGAGAAGCGCTTTTACAATGTCATTGCGCTGCCACGCCGCCGCCACCATCAGGGCCGTACCGCCAAGGGTATCTCTGGCATCAACACGGGCTCCCTTGGCCAAGAAAAGGCTTGAGAGGTTGGCATGGCCACGCAGCGCCGCGACAATCAGCGGTGTCCACCCTTGTTTATCCTGTGCATTCACGTCGGCTCCCGCGTCGACGAGCGCCTGGACAATGTCGGGATAGGTGCCAATCAGCGTGGCTTCGATCAACGGGGTGCGTCCAAGCTGGTCTTTGGTGTTGACAGCGGCCCCTTTCGCCAAGAGGGCGCGCAGCATGTCCGCGTGCCCGCCCGCCGCCGCTTCCATCAGCGCCGTGCGCTCCTGATCGCCTGGCAGATTAGGATTGGCTCCCTTACTCAGCAGATTCACGACCATCTCGGTTCGCCCTTCTCGCGCGGTTGAGGTCAGGGCTGTCCAACCCCGCTCTCCCTGAGTGTTGGGGTCAGCTCCCTTGGCAATGAGCGCGTCAACGATGGTGAGGTTGACCTGCCCTTTCTTCTCGAAGAGTCGCAGCGTCGGATTGTAGACGTGGGAAATCAGCGAGAGCGCTCCGGCGAGGGCGGTTTTTCCTTTCGCGTCTCGCACATTGACATCCGCCCCACTGGCCAAGAGCGTCTGGACAATGGCGGTGCGATCCTTGGCGACCGCCGTGATGAGCGCGGTGGTTCCCTGTTGGTCTTTGGCACTCGCGTCCGCGCCCTTTGAGAGCAGCCATTGCACGGCCTCATGCTGCCCCTCGGTGGCGGCGGCGATCAGCGCGACTCGCCCTTGGGGATCGCGGGCATTCAGGTCCACCCCTTGATCTAATACGGTCTGCATCGTATCGGTCCGTCCCTCGCGCGCGGCTTGGACGAGAGAAACGACAATAGCGGTATCAGATGTTTGCTGCGTTCGTGCGGACGGAGACGCTCTTCTTTTGTTGCGTTGGGCGGCACTTTCCGAGGGCGGCCACAGCAGGGCGATCACGGCGGCGACGATGACGAGAGCACGATCAGGAAATCGCATATTTCCCCTTTCTTCGTGTAGGCGAGAGCAATGTGGCAACGCTTCGGTGTCTGATGATCTTTACGAGAGCAGGAGCTGTTCGATCCGCAGCTTGAGCGGGTCTTGGAGAGTAGGCACGGCATCGACATTGAGCAACTCAATGAACGCGGGGACGCCAGAGAAGCGTGTCGCGGTCAGGATGAGCTCGTCGGCGGGCCGAAACGAAGAGAGACAGGCACTGACCGTGACAAAGGGAAGTTCGCCTAAGCCCTGTGCTTTCTCGATCCGTACTTCATAGCGGAGATCGGTCAGGAGTTGCGCGATGCCGGGGTAGCGATCAAACATGAACCGCATAACCAGCGCGTTGACGACAAACTGGCGGACATAATCGGACCGTCGATCTTGTAGACCACTGACGGCTTGTCGGACCTGAGCCAGCGTGTAGCCGGAACTATAGGTGAGGACCCAGCGCGCGGGAGAGTTCATGCTCAAGGTTTTGCTTTCTTTGGCTCCCTTGGCTTCGTAGGTGTACTCCCAGGGCTGAACGTCGATTTGATTGTCGATGTTGGCCAGAATCTCCTGATCCAACTCCGGTGGCAGGGCGAAGGGATTCCGACACACCTCTTGGTATTGTGTCTGTAACTGCGCGAAGGCTTTGTCTTCTCCCGCGACGCTGTCGCGAGTCCCGGTATATTTCCCCAGCGCGCGGCGCGGGGCAAAGGCCGGTCGAATCGTTTCCAGATGGCCTTGGAGCCGGTCCTTGAGAAATTGAGCAATGGCCTCGGTTTTTTCCCGCAGGTCCGCGAGCTGTTCAAAGGTGAGGTTTGGTGTCGTCGTGCCGCTGTCGTCCATGGAGATTCACCCCTAGTTTCTTCCCAGCGGCATTATCCGGTCACGGACGGGAAAGATCAAGAAGTCATGTCGCGTGCAAGATTATCTTGCTTTCGCGGCCCTCACCACCATCAGGCGACTGCGCGACCGCGTGCTGACTTATGCGGATCGCGGGTGTTTTCCAGCTTATCCGAACCAATTTTTATTCATCGCTTCTATTGGAGCAATTGGCGCTTTGGTCGGTCCTCCTGCGGCCTTGAGCGTAATGAAACCAACGTCAAGCGCATCCGTCCACCAGCGTATTTTATCAGCCCAGTGCGGCCAGTCTCGATCAATCGGACCGGAAGGCGACGTACCTTGCTTGCCCCAGACTCCTGACCGAAACGAACCTGCTTTCTCAAAGTGCATGGCGTTCCCTAAAGTGAAGAGTTGGCGAGCAACTTCCTCCGCGCGCGCTTTCCCCGTGGCGCCTGCAGCGCCACGGAATCCTCGCACTGTGACACTGATGAGATACCGACTCTGGGCAATTTCGATCTCACTCCCACGCACTTTATAGACAGCGCGAATCACATCGCACAGATCGTTCTCCAGAGGAAAAGCCACAAACGGGGTGTCATCGGGGGGATGATAAGCGTCTTGAAGGAGTTCTTTCACCCATGACTTCGCTGAAGTGAGCGAGAACTGGGCATTCGGTGGGACCGGCGGTGGTGTACCTCGCGCGGCGGCTTCCAAGTGCGTTCGAGACGCGGCGGGAATTGACATCAAGTGCATCCCGATTTGATTGAAATATGGATCATCTGGCATGGCTATTGGCCCTCCGGTCTCTGCTCTGCCAGTTATCGCCCACAAAGCGAATAGCGAACAGAGCCCTGTGATGAGTCTTCTTCCACGGTTCATGTTTAGTCTTCCCAGTGAAACGGGACCGCTGTTAATGGCCATTCGTGTGGTGTTCCTGGAGCCTGGATAAAGGTCTGTACACTCGTCATCCACGGGTAGGGTTTAACGCACCCTCCACTTTCCCCGAGAAAAACCAGCTGAAATGCTCCCTTTTTCAAATCCACATTCTTGACTCCACCTTTATCGTCCCAGTCACGGCTCGCAAAATAAGATGCTGAATTTTCGTCACTGCTTCCGAAGAGATCAAAGCGTGCGTCACCGATGGCATAGAGCGCATTACGATATCTTGCCACTCCCTCAAAATTGTTCACCTGACTTCCTCCATCGAGGAACATTATTGTCTCTTGTCCGTGACTCTCCCCCACGTGACTCCGTTTGTACTGAACACCGTAGCGGCCAAGAACCGAATCGCCGCGCTTGGGATACGCCGGATGTTCGTCTTTCCGTGACGGCCAGGGAAACATATAACCGACTTCAAATGGTCCTTTGACCCCAATAATGCGGCAGGCCAATACGAATGCGGCCGCAATATTATGACATTCTCCTTTCGCTGTGTTCGCATTGCAACGCCAGAGATAGTGGTGCAAGGTCGGTTTCGGATCGATCCCAGTGTCATTAGCTGCGCCGTTCAGCCAACTACGTCCCAGGTAATAGTTCACCCCAAGATATTTCATATGGAGAAAAATAGCGTCAACGCATTCTTTCTCATCGGCCACCCCAGTTTCCTTTGCCGCAGTAACTGAGTATTCCAGGCGTTCTTCGGTGACATCCTGGTCGGGCCCTATTTCCTCAAACATATTGTTCCGCGGGCTCCCCATCTTTCCGTGCGGCGTATCAAAGGTGACATAGATGGCGTGAGAGCCCGTGGTGCCAATGGGCAACTCCTTGCCATCGGCGACCACCGACCAGGTTATCGACTCGTCCAGCACGGTCACAAAGTTGGGCAGTGGCCCTTTAGACACCAGACCGGGAATAGTGATGCGTTCGGTGCGAACTGTCTTTCCGAGACTTTGCGTGAAATTCGCATGATCCCCAGAGCCCACACCTTTGATTTCCGTGAAGGAGGCGGATTGTCCCTCGGGCGTTACAGTGAACTCAACGTCAACATCCACAGTGACTTGGCGTGCTTTGGTATGTGAGATCGGATGCGAATCCGCGCTCCCCCCCCGTTTCTCGTCCCACTCCGGCTTAAGAAATCGCCCGGTTGCATCCTTGAAGTCTCCCGCCGAAGGCCGCAACAGTTTTCCGCCCGTGCTGTCCAGATGATCCGAGCGGAAGGTCAAAGAAACAATCCTCGCGGTAACGGTCTTGGTAATGGGGCAGGGCTGGTTGGGGTCGTCACAGGGTTTCGGCGGTGGTGTGGGCCCCTCAAGCTTTCCACCATTGGCGGCATAGAGAGCGAGCCATTCGCGGCGGAGGTCCTCTTGCTTAGGATCTGTCCCACTGAGTTTTTTTCGTGTCCCATCCGCACTGTACAGCGCATTCGGCCGTGGCTCGTTTTCGTACTTGGCGTACATTGCCTCGTCGGCCGCGCTCACCGCAGCCATGTTTAACGGTCGTGCGGCGCGGCTCATAATTGCCCCCGTGGACCAAACAAATCGTATTCGTCGATACGGTCCATTTTCTCCGTGCCACTCAGCTCCGGTATCCGTAAGATTGCGGACGCCCATACGCAGAGAGGATTCGTGTCAAAATCCACGCCGTACATGGCCACGTATTCGAGATAGCGTCGGACGTCGTCTTCCGCAGTGATACGGTAGGAGGCCGCATTGCCAACGCCGAGGTGAACGGTCGTTTGCAGTTCCGCCGCTGACAGGCTTTTCGTGTGCTCGGAAAAATTTGTCCGGAGATGGATCACCATCCGATTTTCAAACTGCCTGAGCGTATACTCGCTCAGCGCTTTCCTTTGAGTTGTGCGGATTTTCAACATGGCTTGCTCCTCGGTACTGGCACCCGCGAGAGTGGGGATGGCACGATAGGATGGAAAGACCGCTGTTTTTCTTGCGGCCGTATGGCTCACCCAGCTCCTTATCGGTCCTCAAGACGGACTATGGAACAAAGAAGTATGGGTCAGGCAGTAAGGAATGCCGCAGGCGCGGACATTGTTATGAAGACCTGTTGGCCCTGAGTGCCCAGGGCCAGCAGGTGGTAGAACAGCCATGGATATGGCGGCGAGGTCAGCACGGCCGGAAAGGAGGGTGCCTTCAGTCTGCACTAGACGATTTTACTCAGTGGACAAGGCATGGGTTCTTGCCACCAACCGTAAATTCCCTTGCTGATCGAGCTCCTCTTCTTGGCAGCTCAATCTGTGAGAGAACAACTGTGGACTTCGGCAGCGTTCGCGCTCAAAAATCACTTTCCCTGATGGGATTTTGTAGACCCGCGTGACATGGAGAAGCTGATCCGCGGCCGTGGCGTTCACGCAGCTTACGGCCACAAGATTTTCCTGTGCCGTGGGTTCGGGGTCGATACAATCCTCTTGCAGCATGACGGACTCTCCCCCCGGTTTTATGATGACGCGGAGGGAAGTCCGCAGTCCCTCTCGTGCATCTTCCGCGACGGATTCATAACGAGGCAGGATCACCGCAACCAGGGAACTTGAGAGGGTTTTGGTTCGGCTAAGGGCATCTTCGTACGTCCAGTTCACCGTCTCCACCGGACGCCGGAGGATCGAGCTATCAAGCACGGGGATGTTCAGCGCAAGCCTGCTGTCGGGGGCAATGTGACACACGCGCACGTATGCGTCTTTGGTTCCTTTGGTCTGCCACGTTTTTACATCATCCCTCGCCTCACCCTTGGACCTTCTGATACCGGCAGTAATCAAGAAAATATTCGGTCGCAGATTTTTGCAATCGTTACTGCTGACCAGCTCAAGTCCGCTGTCCTTACCGCTAAGGGATTGGAGCTTGCCGAGCGCGGTGGCAAGGGTCGTATCCGAAGCAGCAATGGCTAACCATCGGGTTTCGCCTTCCGCCCACGATAAGGCAGAGAGGGCGGGAACAAACCAGAAGAGGAGAACAAGAACGAAAAGTGATCTTCCAAGAGAGCGCGAGGGAATCACAGCCCGCTCTCCTTTTTAACGGCGTCGAGTTCACTATTCTGCCGTCCCTGGATGTGCGCAACATCCTTAAAACTGGCCCAGTCGCCACCCCACACCAA